>JAQBZS010000072.1 GCA_027622115.1 Planctomycetota bacterium
TCACCTTCGCTGCGCGACGTGCAGATTCTCAACGCGTGCCTCACGGGCCTGCCGGGCTTCTTGACCGGGCAGGTCTCAACAACGCTGGGAGCAGACGAGCCGCTGGAGTGTCGTTGGTGTCCGTCGCGTCCGGTGCCCCGAACGACCGGCTCTGTGCGGCACGCGGATTCGGTCGGAAGGTCGGCGGCGGTTTCAGTGATGTCGGCAGTGACGCACACAAACCGCAAACGTGAGACCTACTACTTGCATGAGGGTCGCACGAAGACCGGCAAACCGAAGTACCACTTTTCGAAGAAGAGTGAAGGCGAAGTCTGCACCGCGATGCCGGACGGCTTTGAAGTCTACGAGAACCCCCGAGGTCAGGTGTATTGCCGTCTCATCAAGCCGAAACTGTTCGCGGACTCGGAAGTCGAGGCGGTTCGTGAAGCGATCGACCGGGCTGGAAAAAAGTTTTTGGCCCAGGTCGATGTCAAGGGAAAAGACATCATTGTGTATGAGGACGAATCACCGGTCTTCAAGTTCACTCTTTGCGACAAGGACAAAAGGTTGTTCCGGGCCTCGCGCTGGTGTTTTCGCGGCTCGATTGACGACTGGATTGAGCTATTCGCGAACCCGCAGACTCTCCCGCATTTGGCTGCGAAGTACTGCCGGCATATCGGCGAAGAGTCATTCTTCGAGTTGATGTAACGCGTTCCCACTAGTTGCCGCCCGGAAACAACTCGTCGCGCCGAAGTTCTTGCAGACGCCGCATGCCGCCGCAGAGTTCGAGGTACTCCGCGAATTCCGTCACGCCGAACACGTGGCGATCGAGAAAGCGTCGATGCGGATCTGGCTCGCGTTCCGCATCAAGCCATGCGCGGAGATGCACTTCATCCGAGTAATACTCGTAGGGCATGTTGACCGGATAGCTGCCGTAGGGAACTTCGCACACGGCGTCCACGCAGTAGTACGGGATGACCGTCAATGTGGGATCGCGTCGGATTTCGTCGTTCGGGATCAGGCGTTCGCAAGTGATGATCAGCCGCTTGGCGGCTCGGGCGAGGTCCGTGTCGGCCACCGAAGTGCCGCGAATTCGCGAGTTGCCGAAACAGTCCGCTTCGTGGACGTGGATGCAGGCGATGTCCGGCGAGAGGGCCGGTATGGCAGACAGCTTGACGCCCGTAAACGGACAAATCACCTGTTTGGCGGCACTCCGATGATACGTGTCCGTGCCGGCCATGCTGCGAGTCGGCACATACGGAACGCCCATCGCCGCCGCGTGAAATCGCAATGCCAGTGCATAGTTGGACCATTCGCACAGTTCGAGATCACCACTCTCGGCAACTCGCCGCGCATGTGGCGAAAGACCGCGTGCTTCCAGACCGACAATGTACGCTGCATCGACCCGCGCGAGCAGCCGACCGTCACCCAGTTCATTGCCGGAACAGAGAATCTGAAAGTCATGCGTGGCGGTGTGACCGGCGAAACTCAGGTTCTGTTTTCGCTGTCGCACGATTTCGTGAATGACGGCCGTTGAAATGCGGTCGCCGCCGAATCCGCCTGGTGCGAAATAGTCGTCATCGTGGACGAATTGCTCGACCGCTTCGCGTACGGTCATGACTTTGTCGGTGAGTCCTTTCGATTTCTGACGAAAGTGCGCGCGATCACCGTCGGGATCCGGCGGCACGAATAACGGGCCACCTCCCGACGTGTCGTCCGAGATGAAGGGGTGCGATGTCATGTGGCCTATACAATTCAAGCAATTGAAATTGCCCCGAAACAGGTCGGCACGCCGTAGGCACGCGCGTTTGGGCACACGAAACCGGGTCACGTTGCTCAAACGCGCGTGCCTGCGGCGTGCGGTTAAACGAACAAAAGTGCCATTATTTGGCGCGGCGAGAATAGTTCGAGTCGATCAGAATCGAAATCGTACTTCGGCGCGGAAGATGTCTCGGTAGATCCGATCACCCGTCAATGCGTGGCCGTAGCCCACGTAGAAATCTTGGCAATCGCTGATGCGGAACCGCGAACCGATTTTTAAGTTTACGACGGTGTCGCCCGACGCACTTTGAACCCGAGGAACTCCTCCGCTTAAGAAGCGGGATTGTCCTTCGAGAAACGTCCATCCCACCAGCTCAATCACCGGACGGACACCGCACAAACCGTGATTCGACAAGTCCTTGCTGGCACCAAGCCCGTAACGAATGACGTCGCCTTGCCGACCGGACGTTCCGCCAACGGGGATCCAATACCTGAGTTCGCCTTCCAGCGTCCAGTTCTGCATTTGCCGATAAAATAACAAGCCCGGCTCGAAACTCACATGCCCGGTTCCGATCGTGTCTTCTTCGGGACCGGTGGGAACGTAGACCTTCATTTGGAAGGTCAGAGCACTCGCGCAGTCGTCGAACAATTGCACTTTCACGCCGGTCTGCACGTCGCCGATGGCGGTGGCGTTGTTGTTGATCACGGGGTCCGACATGACCAGTGGCGCGTCGAGAAACACGGACACGTCGCGGTCCACCGCGTATTCCAGATACGCCGATACGCTCTGATAGTCGGCCGACGATTCGTCCAGCGCCGGGCCGGTGCCTCCGGGTGGAGGCCACGCCCAGAGGAACTCGGAACGGTTGGGTTGGTTGATGCCGCGGGCCGCGTCGAAGCGCAGTCGAAACTGATTGCGGACCAACGCGCTGTCAACATATCCCGTCCCACTATCGCCGACAATAATCGGGACGTCTTGAGCAATGAGTGGTCGGTTCGACATCGCGACACCGACGGGAACCAAGATTAGCAGCGTGACCAGTGAGCGCATTCCGGCCTCCAAACCGATGATCGACAGGTGTGAATAGCCAGCCGCCAACCGTGCAGCCAGCGCAGATGAACCGTGGCTAGCGCCAAAACGGCAAATGATGATCCTGTACTGCTCCGTTTGTTATCGTCGAGCATGCCGGTGCCGACCGAGCAGTTTTCGGCGAACACTCGGATCGTCGGCAGTGGATTGCCGAATGTGCGATCTGTCGCAGCGGCAGCACGTCGCGCGAATCCGCCGGTTGACTCGGTTATTGGGGATCGACGGTTTTTTCCGCAGCGACTTGGATCGCTTTCTCCAGACGCTGAAACTCAGCATTCGATCGCAGCGGACTCCAGCCTTCGTCTGTTTCGAGTTTGCCGACACTGGAGAATCCGTTCGCGACGGCTTTTTCAAGGCTTTTGATCGCCCGACTGCGGTAACCCGCGTTCAGAACCACTTTTCGAGCGTCGTCCAGATCGGCGGCTTGCTCCACGAGCGGCAAGCAGCGGGCGAAATACAAAGCCGCCGAATAGCACTCGCCCGCATCATCCGGCGACAGTTCCAGCAAGCCCTCCGCAGCCGCGCCAACACCGGCATGATCGGCCAACTTGAGACTCGACATCGCGAGGCCGAGCGTGGAATTCTTCAGAAACGCGCGAAAGTCGCGATTGTCCGGGTTGCCGTCGAGCGCCAACTTGTGATGTCGCGAAGCAAGCCGCATGAACCGCTGCGACGCCGCATAGTCCGCTCGGACGTATTCCAGCCAACCCAGATTGGTCAACGGGCGAGCCAATACGGATTGATGTTGCGGAACATCCGGATGCGATTCGACAAGCTTCGTCATGATCTCGCGAGACCGTTGCCAGGCCTTGTCGGCTTCGTCCTGCTGCTTCCGCGAAAAGTGCAGGCTTCCCAGTCCGTTCAACGCGTTGGCCCATTCAAGCTGGTAACCGACTTCGCTCGGGAATTCGTGGGCCAAGAGTTGCAACACTTGCTCACCGGTGGTGAAAACTTGCTGAGCCAACTCGTGCGTGTCCTTGCTGCTCGACAGCAGATTGCCGAGGTTATTGCACAATTGCCCGAATTCGACGCGATAGTCCGTGCGAAACGGGAATTCGGCCAGCAGCGCCGTGTAGAGATCGTTGGCGGAGTCATAGTCCGCTCGGGCCGATTCCGCCTTGCCCGTCCCGCGATAATACACCCCGCGATTCACATGCACTCGGGCGAGCGCGTGTCGCACATCCGGGTTCTTGGCCTCTTGTTTTTGCAGTTCCGCCAGAATCTGGATGGCCTCGTTGAACGACGTTCCCGCGTCGTCCGGACGATCCACCGACCAGAACAACAAGCCTTTGTTGTACAACGAACGCGCGAGCAACAACTGTCTTTGCATTGTTGGATCGTCGGCAATCAACTGTCTCAGAATTGTCGCCGAGGCGTCGTAGGCCGATTCGGCCTCTTGGGGCGAATCGGTTTTGCGGTGCAGTTCCCCGAGATCGTCATGACAATCGGCGAGTTGCCAGCGGATGCGGGCCGCGAGCGCTGACTCGCTCGTCTGCGGAATCAGGCTGGCATAGAGCTTGATGGCATTGTTGTACGCCGCACGGGCTTCGTCATGTTCCCCCAACAATTCGGAGATATCGCCGACATGGTGATAGGCGATGGCGGTTTCGAAACGGAGATCATTGTCATCCACGTCGACGTTGAGAAACTGCTTGTAGAACCCCAGAGCCTTGGTCGACAACCGCCGCCGCACGTCACTCATGTGTGGGACGTGCGCGAGATCTTCGCGGCCGACTTCACGCAGCATTTCATCGACGGCGTCGCGAGCCAGATTGAAGTTCCGCAGTGCCAGACGTTCTTGTTCCTGAGCAATGTCACGCTCGCGACTCGCGGTTCGTTCCGCCTTCGAAATCCACACGACGGCGACGATCAATACCACCGCAATCGCGGCGGCCAAATTCCTCGCCAACCGCTTCAGCCGCAGGACTCGCGATTGACGAGCATCGCGCTCCTCGCGCCCGGATATCAGCGACTGCCGCAATTCCTCGTCCGTGGATGGGTCACTGAGAATCGACAATCCCAAATCGAAGTCGCCGCGAGTCAACGCGGTGCTTGCATAGGCGGCCCGCACCTCAACCAGACACTCGCGCGCCGCCGCGTTTTGGCTCCACAATTCCAGTGCGTTCTGAAATCCGAATGCGGCGTGAGCGAACTTGTCGTAGTCTCCGCTTTCCTGAGCTTGGCGGAACAATTCGTTCGCACGTCCCGCCAAGGCGATGCTCTCGGAATGGGCCTGGTATTCGTGGAGCGCCGCTTGAAACCGAATGACGCTTTCGAAGCGTTCAGTCGGATCGGTCCGCATGGCTTTGTATGCGATATTGAGCAACTCACCGGCACACTTCGAGGCGTCGACTTCCACGATCGTGTTGGAAGCCACCGCCAAAAGCGTTTCCTTCGGAGTCTTGCCGACATGGGGGCCGGTTCCGCAAACGATCTCGAACAGCAACGCGCCCAAGAGGTAGACGTCACTGTGGGGGCCAATGAGCATGCCAGGCCCGGTGACCATTTCCGGAGCCATGTATCGCGGTGTTCCTCCGAGCGAAACCGGCCCGGTCCGCGACGCCAGCGGGAGTGCCATGCCCCAGTCCAACACCAGGACTTCGCCGAATTCTCCGAGCATCACGTTGGCCGGTTTCACGTCGCGGTGAATCCCGCCGCGCGCGTGTGCGCACGCGCTGGCCTCGGCCACACGCATCAGAATCGTCAAGTTTTCATCGACGGAATTCGACCCGATGACATCGGTCCACGGGATGCCGCGAACTTCCTTCATGGCATAGAACAGAGTGCCGTCGGAAGTTCGGCCCAGATCATGGATGGGGACGATGTTGGGATGATTGAGGTCACCCGTCACCAGCGCTTCTTCGAGGAAATTGCGGTCGAGTTTGGGTGACGGCGTCTCGGTCGGACGCATGGTCTTCAGCGCCACGGTCCGATTGATGGACGTCTGCCGGGCCTGATACACGACACCCATGCCGCCGGTCCCCAGCACACGAACCAACTCGTATTCGGAGCGCTTGGCCGCCACCACGCCGATGTCGCTCAGCGATCGCTCCACCAGATGCACATCGGCGACGCTCGACGAGTATGTCCCGGTATCCAACGACGCGTCGTTCGGAATGGTATCGGCGCGGATCGTCTCGATCGGCTCCCATTTCGCGTCGGCCAAGGATGGCCAAACGCTGATCACGGACTCTTCGAGGTTGGCCGAATCGACATACAAATGTGTATGGACAGTGCCGGTCCCGAAGCCGTCCAACAGCTCAGAGTCGTCGGTATCGTTCGTTTCGGATCGCGGGTCGGTCGGATTCGGAGCCATCGAAAAATCATACCAAACACCCAGTTAAAATCGACTTTCCGCTTGTGGAGTGCCGTGGATTGACGCTGCTTTGGATTTTTCAATTTTCGTTTGCGGAAATTGTTTCCGTCATTTCGATGCCGCCGTGTAGCGGTACATGTTGTTGACGCCGGGATCACACAGGCCGACATGATTGAATGGTTGAATGTCGATCGCGACTTCTCGTTCGAAGGCCGTTGCGGTCGCATTGGAAATCGGCCCGAGCCGCGACACGGCGATCAGTTTTTCGTGAAGTCGGCGAACAACGTTTCGGAACGACGCGTTGTTCGCGATGAGAAATGTGGATTCCGGTGAACGGCTCGATGCGCGTGCTCGCTCGAATGTTGTGGCTGCCGCGAAATAAAGCATCGAAAACGCACTAAACGCTCGAAAGTTGGATCGCGCCGCATAGCAACCGCTGACCAATTCATCGATCAATGTAAACTCGGCACGTGTCGCGAACTCATAGCCTCGCAACGCATCGGCCATTGTCGACTTGGCCCAATGGCGTTCGAAGATGCCGATCAGTCGTTCGATACCGATAAGAGTGTGTGCGATGCCCGTACTGTGGAGCGGATCGATGAATCCCGCCGTGTGCGGCAACGCGGCCCACGTCGGTCCTGCCATGTGTTTGGCCAAGCGTTGCAGACGAGACGTAGTTTGCAGCCCCGTTTCCGGCGCGATCAATGTGGCTGATGCGAATTGCGCGTTGAGCGATGGGTATCGCTTCAGCAACCGCAGCCACTCATCGCCGCCGGATTGCTGCTTGGAATCGATGGATTCACTTGGCGATTGCTGCATGTCGATCACGAAACCGGCGCTGGTCACGCCGTTTCGAAACCGAAGTTGCCACATCCAGCCCTCATCGATCACGTGATGTTGCGCGGCTTGATCGCAGTCGAAGGGATGGTCCGTTTGGAACGCGGTCGAAGCGATCGACTCCTTCCACGGCGGCAGATCACGAAAGTGAGCAAACAACGCTCGCGAATTCGTGTGCAACGTCGATCGATCGGAGGGCACGCCGACGGCACGCAACACCTCACCGTTCGCTCCGGTCGCGTCGATCAGGAACCGAGTTTGGATGCGAAATTCATCGACGGATTGGTCGTCCTTCCGAGTCGCAACCGACCAGCCGTCCCGCGTCGCCGTCAGTGTCACCCGAGTGCCGTCGAAATAGGGGATTCCCGCGGCGACGACCTCACCTGCAAAAAACGCATCGACGTCCGCACGCAACCAATGGGTGTCGGAGTGAGACTCATCCGCGCTGGCCGCAACCAACAACTCGTTGGCGTGATCGCGCAGTGGCATGAACGACTTGCCGGGCTGATGACGGAAATAGCTGAAACCCCGTTTGACACCGCACATCAACTCGGGATAGGCGGACCGCCAAGTGCCGTAGCTGGTGAGTGGCTCCAACCTCGGAAGGTCAAATCGACGGCACAAATCACGCAGCACCAAGTCGGCGGTCGGAGTGGATGACTCGCCGATCGCAAAACGCGGATGCCTGTCGCGATCGATGAGTACCGGCCGCAAGCCGATTCGATCCAGGAGCAGCGCGGTCAAACTTCCGCCAAACCCCGCGCCCAGCACGACGACATCAGTCTTGATGTCCTTCATTCGTCCATCGCAATCGCGAAACGCGTTCGGCAGAGATCCGACAAAGTGTGGTTCATCGCCTTTCTTTGACAAGAAGATTTCATGACAAAAACATGCTTCGGCAGCAGCACGGGATATGGTTCCGTGACCACTCGGGACAATGGTCCCAAGCTACGGTCGCCTTATGTTTTTGTCATGAAATCTTTTTGTCAAAGAACAGGCTTGGCGTTCGCGCGGTTTGTCTCAAGAGACTTGGATTGCCCCTACGCTTCAACCAATTGCGTCCTGTCGGCATCGACCGGTGACATTCCCGAACGAAACTCGCCGGGTCGTTCCAGGATGGAGATCAGCAGTTGTTCATCTTCGGGGGTCATGGTGAGTGATCGGGCATCCGTTCGACTCCCAGCGACGACTTCGAACTCGTCGGCGTGCCTGCCTTCCGGGTCCGCAAACTGATTGGCAATGGTCTCGAACTTGTCTTCGATCTTCAGAAACGCATCCACGATCCGCGGATCGAAGTGCGCACCCGTATCGGCTTTGATGATCCCAACACACACGGCATGCGGCATCGCCGGCTTGTAAACGCGTTCAACGGACAGAGCGTCGTAGACATCCGCCAACGCGACGATGCGTGCCGCCAGCGGAATGTCGTTGCCGGACAGCCCCGAAGGATAGCCGGAACCGTCCCACTTTTCGTGATGGAACATCGCCACTTCGCGGGCCAGTTTCAGGAATTTCGTTCCGGTGAGCCGTTGTTCGATGCCCGCGATGCACTCGCCGCCGATGATCGTGTGCAGTTGCATACGGGCTCGTTCGGAAGCGCTGAGCTTGTCCGGCTTCATCAAGATCGTGTCCGAAATCCCGACCTTGCCGATGTCGTGCAGCGATGCCGCCATTCCGAGTTGGTGGATGAAACTGTCCGTAATGAGGTCGCGAAAGTCGGGGTGCCGTCGCAGCGACTTTGCCAATCGCGTGGAGTAGTGGCCGATACGTTCCAGGTGATTGCCGGTCTCGCGATCTCGTGAATCGGCCAGCTTCGCCATGCCGAAAATGATTGCGTTTCGAGTTCGTACGAGTTCCTGAGCTTGAATGTTCGACACGTGATCCGCGTGTGCGCGATCCTTCGACAGCCGTGAATGTTGCCGCGACAAGATCAGCGACAGCAATGTCGCTTGCATACCGAACGTCACGAGGAACGCCAACATTCCAATACCGGACACTCCTCGGAGACTCATTTCCACATTTGTCACGTTGGCAAGCAGAAGTTGCTCGTGAACCCACACCCCGAACCACAGGCACGCGGCCACGGAAAGCAGAGCGGGGATGAGTGACGACGGGATGTGTTTCAACCGATCGTTCCTAGAAGCACGAATGTTTCGCGAACTCGGCGTCTCGAATGCTTCGGACCGACATCGCGGTTGCGGGATACGCCGCAAACTTTGAACCCTAGCCCGCAATGAACATCCACATCAGCGGATCGCACCTGGCCGAGCGGAAACCATCGCGACACGTACCGGAGATGGCGAATGTCGCGGTCATGACGGCGAAGGGTAAGCCCTCAATCTCGTCAATCTCCGGAGATCGCACCCTGGCAGCCGGAACCCGCACCAGCGGTACATCCAAAGCAATGCTGCCCAGTGACGATCGACCGTTCCTTAAGAGCAGCGAAGTCGAATTTTCGAATGTCCCGAGGCAAGCCGGGTTGCACACCCAGGTCGAGCATTTGGTTGAAGTCACAGTCGAACAATCGACCGTCCCAGGACACCGACAACGTGGTGCGGCACATCAGCCCCGGCACCGTTTCCGGGTTCCAAGCGTCCAGCAACGTTTGCATGTAGTCGTCGTAGTGACCGTTGCTCACGAGATCGTCGAGAAAGCGGCTGATCGGCATGTTCGTGATTGTGTACAGCCGATTGAATTCGATGTCGTACCGCGCCTTAAGTTCTCGGCGATACGCGGCTTCCAACTCGGCTTGCGGCGGAGGCAGCGACGGCCCCAGTGGGTTGTAGACCAAGGCCAAGTCCAATTCGCCGCCCGACCGGCCGTATCCCAAATCGTTCAATCGCCGCAGGGCCTCGATCGATTTGTCGAAGACGCCGTCGCCGCGTTGTGCATCCGTGTTTTCCGCCAGATAGCACGGCAACGAGGCCACGATGTCCACGCGATGCTCGGCCAGGAATTCCGGCAGGTCGTCGTAGCCGGGAGCCAGCAGAATTGTGAGGTTGCAGCGATCAATGATCCTGCGACCCAAGCGGCCGGCTTCGGAAACCAGTCGGCGAAAATGCGGGTTCATTTCCGGAGCCCCGCCGGTGATGTCGAGTGTCGGGATCCCCGCCTCGTCGAGCACCCGCAGGCAGGCGTCGGCGATTTCCCGATCCATGATTTCGCGGCGATCCGGTCCGGCATCGACGTGGCAATGTCGACACGTTTGATTGCACAACTTGCCGACATCCACCTGCAACACTTCAATTCCCGACGCCCGCAGCGGCCCGTGGTCGGTCTTCGCCAACATCGCGTCAAACGACGGCTGGTTCTCGGACGGCTGCAAGATCTGCAATTGCACCAGCGTGTCGGCAAACGGATGGCCCTGCTTGAGGAGCGTCGGCATGGAACCGTTTCATGATTGGAGTACTGACCGTGTGAGGCTTATTCGATTCGTTCGAGCACCAGCGGAATCAACCGAGCCAGGCGTTCGCCACCTTGACCGGCAACTTCGATGATCTTGTCGATGTTCGCGGGTTCCAGCGCGTCCGGCAAACACATGTCGGTGACCACCGAAAACCCCAACGTTTTCAGACCCGCGTGAGCCGCCACAATGGCTTCCGGAACGGTCGACATGCCGACCACGTCCGCACCGATCGCGCGCAGAAACCGATACTCGGCCCGCGTCTCGAGATTTGGTCCCGAAACCGCAACGAACACGCCGCGATGCGCGGGGATCGACAACTCCAAGGCTGCGGACGACGCCAGCGAGATCAGCCCGCGATCGTACGGCTCGCTCATGTCGGGAAAGCGCGGCCCGAGCCGATCATCGTTCGCGCCGCGCAGCGGATTATCGGGCATCAGGTTGATGTGATCGTCGATGATCATGATGTCCGCGAGATCGTAGTGCGGGTTCATGCCGCCCGCGGCGTTGGTCACGATCAGGATTTCGGCACCCAATTCCTTCATCACTCGCACGGGAAACGTGACTTCTTCCAGGGAATAGCCTTCGTAGTAGTGCATGCGGCCTTCCATCGCCATGATCGGCACGCCGCTCAAAGTACCGCACACCAGTCGGCCCGCGTGTGATTCAACCGTCGACTTTGAGAAGTGGGGAATGTCTTCGTAGGGAAACTGAGCCTGTATTTCGATCTGCTCGGTGAACCCGCCGAGCCCCGTGCCCAGAATGAGTCCCACGCGTGGCGTTTCGGCCCAGCGAGTTCGGATGACTGCGGCCGCTTCGCCGATTCGTTCTGCCAGGCCCAACTCACACCTCCCCAAATAAAAAACCCGGCTGAAGAAGCCAGCCGGGCTGAACCAAACCTCTATTCGTCAAGGACCGACACGGCATCAAAAGTCGTCGTCGTCCAAATCGTCGTCATCGTCATCGTCATCGTCATCATCGTCGTCGAAATCATCATCATCGTCGAGATCATCGTCATCGAGTTCATCGTCGTCGAATTCGTCCTCATCTTCGTCGTCGTCATCATCATCGTCGTCATCATCGTCGTCGTCATCGTCGGCAAAACCGAAACCTTCGTCTTCTTCGTCGTCGAGCGCAAGGTTTGGTCCAAACGACGTCCGACCGTTTTCTTCCTTCAGACCATTGTGACCAAACAATGTGCTCAAACCGGCTGTCCCGAGAACCGTGTCGTCGTTGCTCCATGCCGTGACCATTTCGTTGATTCTCCTGATTTGTACTTCTCGAAGAGGCCCGAAATTCGTGCCAAATTGGTTCAGTTGGGGGACTGATTAATCAAGAATTTCAACTGTGTCAAGCAAATGATTCCATCTTGAGAGACTCGTTCGCTTTGACAAGAATCGACCGTTTCCGATCGTTCTAAAACCGGTTGAAGGTATCGATCAAATTCATGTCGGTTCGCCACGGAATTAGCTTTGAAGGCAACAAGTTTTGGGTGATTCATCGCACTCGGGCTTTCGGTCCGTTCGACTACGAATGGAGTGCGGATTTCCTGGGAATGGAGATGACCTATCAAGGCGACAAGTTCGGCGAATTCTGTAGTACCGACGAGTACTTCGCGGACCTCAAACCGTTCCGCATCCCGTTGCAAGTTTCCAAAGTCGGCACGTTGGTCTTGGGTCTGGTGATGCAGGGACTGCTGTCCGGTCTGACCGTGGAAGAACGCGACCGGCAAGTGCAGCAAGAATTGGTGTCGCGCGGCTTTGGGCAGTTCGCGCGGATCATGCGTCGGCTGGACGAATAGGATCCAACGGAAACTCGAAGGCAGTCTGACTGGCGGATTCGTTGGATCCTCAATTCGTTGGAGCCATAATCGGGTGCGGTTTGATGAGATGAGGCTCCAACGAATTACGGAGCCAACGAATACGGACGGTGATGACCGTCAGCTCATGCGTTGGCTCCAACTTTCGTCGCCAGACACGGAAACGCTGGCAGGATTGCCATTTCCGTGGAGAATGGGCACGCTGCCGTCACGTTATCCGCAGCGTTCAATTACGGGATTCCGCCGCCACACGAGTCGTCTTCGAGGGCTTCATGTCATTTGCTCGACTGGTCTATTACAGCGCCGTGATTTCCGGCTGGGCCGCGTTTCTGGGATGGCTCATCGCCGAAATCGTGATCGACTTCGGTGGCAGCGATAGTCCGCGACTGGAGACCGTCGGCGCGGCGGCCTTGGTGGGCGGGGCGATCGGAGCCGGACTCAATGCGGTCGCCGGCCTGAGCAACGGTCAATGGCTGCGAGTCGCCATGCGAGCCTTGCCAGGCTTTGTCGTCGGCGCGATGGGTGGCGCGGTTGGCGGATTCGTGGGCGACTTTCTGTATGTCTCGATGCAGTCGGACACCGGCGAATCCGGTGTCGGTGGGCTAATCGGCCGCATCATCGGCTGGGTCGTCATGGGCGTCGGCATCGGCATTGTCGAGGGTGTGTATGACCGATCCAAAACCAAACTTCGCAACGGTCTGATCGGCGGAGCCTTGGGTGGCCTGATCGGCGGCGTCTTGTTTGATCCGATCGTCAGCTTGATCGGCAGTGAAATGTCCAGCCGCGCGACTTCGTTTGTCGTGCTGGGTCTGTTCATCGGAGCTTTGGTGGGCCTAGTGCAGGTTGTCTTGAAGGATGCCTGGCTGACGGTCGTGGATGGTTATCGAGCCGGTCGGCAGTTGGTGATCACTCAGGCCGAGACGGTCATTGGTCGCGCCGAACACTTGCCGCTGCCGTTTCTGGGTGGCCACGACACGGAACTTGAGCACGCCACGATTCGTCGGGAAGGCGGCCGTTTCGTCATTGAAGACATGAATACGCCGTCAGGCACGTTTGTGAATCACAAAGAGATCCCGCGTCGGGCGGAACTGCATGACGGCGACGTAATCAAGATCGGGACGAACTTTATTCGTTTCAACTCGCGAACCGGCGGCAAGGGCAGCGACGGTCCGCCGATCGAACAATCCGCGCCGGTTGTGATTTCCGCGCCTCCTCCGCCCCCGAGCGTGCGTCCCGTCGCAACGGGAACTGCCGGATCAACCGCCCCGCGCCCCGTCGTTCCATCACGACCCACCGCGCCGGCGACGGTCACGGGAAGTGCCTTGCCAAAGCCCAGCTTGCCACCGCCGCCGGTCGTTCCGGGCGCGTCAACGCCCATGATTCCGGGTGCGACCAAGAGTCCGCCGGGTACACCAACACCGAAACCGCCGATTCGTCCGTCCGGTCCTTCGACTGGCTCGGCGTTGCCGTCTTCCATGTCGTCGCCTCCGGCAG
>JAQBZS010000073.1 GCA_027622115.1 Planctomycetota bacterium
AACAAAGAGGCCAATCCTGTTCCTTCCCAAGATGTGTCCGGCACGGACTGAAATGCTTTGAACCACCCGCCCCCAGCCACCGCTTGCACGAAACCTGCGCCAAAGAATTCGTCAGTCAAGAGCGAGTTTTCAACACCCTAGAGTCAGACCCCTTATTTCAGATAGCTTCTAGAGCAGGCTCTTGAACGGCTTTGCTGACTTCCATTCACTGAATGCGCCCAGTCGTCAATCAAAAATCAAAAATCGTAAATCGTAAATCGTAAATCGTAAAGCCAATCGCCAATGGAAGTAAGATTCGAGTGTCCGGTCTGCGGTATCCCGGTGTGCCACCCGCTCGATCAAGACACGAATTCGGTCGACTGCCCAGCCTGCGAGTGGAATCGCCCCATTCCGATCGACCGGCTTTCAGAAAACGGACCGCGTCAATGTTTGGCCTGTGGATGTGGAGACCTTTGGCGACAGAAAGACTTTCCGCAAGCTCTCGGGCTAACAATGGTTGGTCTCGGAGTGCTGCTCAGTACGATTGCCTGGGCAATGTATTTGCCGGAGTACGCGATTGGGGTGCTGATGGGCTTTGCGCTCGTGGATTTGCTGCTTTACACTTTCATGCCCGACATGCTCGTTTGCTATCGGTGTTCCGCGCGATATCGCCACGCCGATCTCGGCGAAGATCCTCGACGATTTGACCTGGAAGTCGCCGAACGTTATCGCCAGGAATCCATTCGCTTGGAAGAGTCGATTGCGGCGAAGGGTGCCGCTTCAAACGCGACCGACGCAGATCACGCCACAAAATCGCCGTGAAATAAAAACGTGGATGAACGCCAAGCACGCATCTCCGAAGACCTCGCCGGATTATTCCGCGGTGAAATGCATTTTGACCCGCTGACCACGGTGATGTACGCCTGCGATGCCAGCCTGTATCAAATCAAACCCATCGGCGTGGCATGCCCGCGTGATCGAGAAGACGTTCAGGTGCTCGCCAAGTACGCCTTGGACACGCACTTGCCGCTGATCCCGCGCGGTGCCGGCACCGGTGTCGCCGGATCCGCCATCGGCAGCGGGTTGGTCGTGGATTTTTCGCGGCACATGCGATCGATTGAACGCATCGATGGAGACACGGCGCGCGTCCAGCCCGGCGTGGTTCTGGAACGGCTGAACCATCGGTTGCGCGAAGAAGGTCGGTATTTCGCCCCGGATCCGTCTAACGTCAATGTCACCACGGTCGGCGGCATGCTCGGCGTCGATGCAGCGGGTTCTCATTCATTGCGAGTCGGATCGACTCGGCACCATGTCGAGTCATTGGAACTCGTGCTGGCCGGCGGTGAACGATTCGAAGCCCGTCGCGAATGGCTGGCATTTCGCCGTGCGGGCGACTACCTGGAACCGGAGATTGGCGAAGCATCCGTGCGGAAGCGGCTGATCGTCAGCAGATTGGCCAAGTTGCTCGCCGATCAAAAGGAATTGATCCGAGACCGTCAGCCCACCGGCGTGCGAAATTCGTGCGGGTACTACTTACGCGGCGTGCTCGACGCGGAGCGGCTGAACCTGCCCAGGTTGCTCGTCGGTTCTGAAGGGACTCTGGGATTGTTCACGGCAGCGACACTCCACACGTCCGAACTGCCGGCGTTTCGCGGCGTGGTGCTGTTGCTGTTTGGTGAACTGTCAGCGGCCGTGCGAGCCGTTCAAGTCATCGTGCCGCAACAACCGAGTGCGTGTGACTTGCTGGATCGGCGAGTCTTGTCGCTGTCGTGTGAAGGCAATCCGGCGTTTCGCGAAATCGTTTCTCCGGCGGCCGAGGCGGCTTTGCTGGTCGAACAGACGGGATACAACGACCGACAAGTGCGTGATCGCTTGCGGATGGTTGTCGAAGCGGTGCGAGGCATCGAACCCACGGTCAGCGTGGCGGCGGATGCCTACACGCCGGACGATGTGGAATTCTTGTGGTCGTTGCCCAATTCGATTGTGCCGTTGTTGACCCGGTTAACTGGACAAACTCGACCGCTGCCGTTCGTGGAAGACATCGCGGTTCCACCCGAGGCACTCGAAGACTTTCTGGTTCAAGCCCAGCGGGTGTTCCAAAAGCACGATGTGACGGCGACGCTTTACGCGCATGCGGGCGCCGGACAGTTGCATCTGCGTCCGTTCATGCCGCCGCCAACTCCGCGCGACGTGGACGCTATGGAATCGCTTGCTGCGGATCTCTACGCGGTCGTGTTCAAGATGGGTGGAAGCATCAGTGGAGAACACGGGGACGGTCTGTCTCGCACGCGTTTTGTGAAACAACAATACGGGCCGTTGTATGCGGTCTTTCAGCAGATCAAGGAAATCTTCGACCCCCATAATCTGATGAATCCCGGCAAAGTCATGGGTCAGGATCAACCGCTGATTCGTGACCACTTGCGTCCCATCGTCGCCACAGCCGCGACAACCGTTGGCACCGCCGCGAAGGAACCGGAAATCGTCGAATTGAAACTCAAATGGCAGTCCGCGGAATTCGCCGAAACGACGCAGTTGTGTAACGGCTGTGGCAACTGCAAGACGCAGTCGGAAGAAAGCCGGATGTGTCCGTTCTTTCGCATCGCACCCACCGAAGAAGCAGCACCGCGCTCGAAGGCCAACGTGGCTCGCGGATTCTTGACGGGTGTGTTGGACGTCGATGAATTCTCGTCTCGGGAAATGAAACGGCTGGCCAATCTGTGCTTCAATTGCAAGCAGTGCCAGTTGGACTGTCCTTCAAAAGTCGACATCCCCGCATTGATGATCGAAGCCAAAGCGCAGTTCGTCGCGGCCAATGGACTCAGCGGGACCGACTGGATTCTGTCGCGCGGCCATTCCTTCGGGCGAGTAGGTTCGGCGACTTCACTGGCCGCGAATTGGGTGCTGGCCAATCCCGTGGCACGCTGGGTAATCGACAAGCTGTTCGGGATTGCTCGGGAGCGAAAACTGCCGCTGTTTGCTCGCCGGCCCTTCGTGCGAAGCGCCCGGAAGTATTGGCGTCGGCCGAAACCCGGTAAGAAGGATCGGCGAAAAACCGTCATCTACTTTGTGGATCATTTCGCCAATTTTCATGACACCGAATTGGCGGACGCGTTCGTGGCGATCCTGGAACACAACCAGATTCCAATCCACGTGCCGCCGAATCAAACGGCATCCGGTATGGCCATGATTTCCGCCGGCGACCTGGACGCCGCTCGTGAATTGGCCGAACACAACGTGCGGGAATTGGCGGAACTGGCTCGCGAAGGGCATCCGATCGTTTGCACCGAACCCGCTGCGGCCCTGTGCTTGAAGGAAGAGTATCCCAAATTGCTCGATCATCCCGACGTGGGCGTCGTGGCGGCGCAGGTCATGGAAGCCGGGGAGTTTCTGGCCGAGTTGAATGACAAAGGTCACCTGCGAACGGATTTCTCGCCGCTCAATCTCACCGCTGGGTACCACCTGCCGTGTCACTTGAAGAAGCTGACGTTGGAATCGTCGCTAGCAAATCTGCTGTCTTTGATACCGGATTTCGACGTCCATAAAATCGAGAAAGGCTGTTCCGGAATGGCCGGTGCTTTTGGACTCGCACGAGACAACTTTCAAACGTCGTTGGAAATCGGTCGCGACTTGATGCTTCGCATGCGTGAACCGGATTTGCAAATCGGCGTGACCGAATGCAGCAGTTGCAAAATGCAGATGGAACAAGGCACCAGGACTCCCACGCTGCATCCGTTGAAGCTGTTGGCATATTCCTACGGCTTGATGCCGATGATTCAACACAAGCTGCTTCCGTCTCGCAAGAAATTGATCGTGACATGAAATTGAACGTGAAACTCTTCGCGCGAGCGAAAGACGTGGCGGGTGCAGACACGGTGGAAGTCGAACTTCCCGATCAGTCCACGGTGGGCGAGTTGCGGCAAGCGCTCACCGAACAATTCCCGGGACTTGGTCCAATCGCGGGGTCGCTGTTGATCGCGGTGGGAAATGACTACGCGGACGATTTCACGCCGCTGGTCGAGACTTTGGACGTCGCCTGTTTCCCACCCGTCAGTGGCGGATGAACCGCGGTCATGAATGCTCAGCTCGGCAGGGAATCAGCCGCCACGCGCTAATTCTGGCGACCGTGGATGACGAAGACTTACAAAGCATCCAGATTTCCTAATTTGGATACTTTCCTCGGAGTGCTTCGAAGAGGCGTTCCAGGGACTGGGCGAGCTGCGTGTTCGGCTTTAATCGCTGAAGATCCGACAAATGTTCGAGCACGCTGCCGCGTTCTCGTGGGGTCGAGTCGGCTTGAAAGACGGCGTCATAGTGTTCCTGAATGGATTCCATCTCGGAATCCAAGTTTCCATCTACGATCGCGACGGCCAGCATCGCATCCGGTAGTGCCACTCGGTCCCAAAACTCCGCAGTCTCGGTTTCCGCTTGTCGCAGCGATCGAACCCCATCCTCGATCATCTTTCGCAAACGCGGTTCCTCAGTTTTGGTCGAGACTCGCAAGAGTTTCCCCAGCGTAATGGCATTGATCGCCGAATACCGCTCGTCTCCTTTTTCCTTGACAGCAAGGTCGCTTGCTTCGAGGTAACGACTTCGAGAATCCTTCATATCCGCATTCCTTTGCTTGGCGTTCAAGGCAAAGGTTGCACGTTTCTTGTACAGGCTGCCGAATATCGAACTCAGTTCCGACGACTTGTCGTGAAACAACTCGAACTTCTCGAGTCGCGTCAGTGCGGATTTGAACAACTTGTCGATTTCGGTTTCCGAATCGTTTTCGGTCGCCGACGCTTTTTCGTTGCGGTGCATTCTTGTGGCCAAGCGCACTTCAAGGTTTGAGATTTGCGCCACCAGCTCAATTGACGCATCTGCTCCGGATGCCTTTTCCGATTTCGAAAACCATCGGTGCGCTGTTTCGTAATCGCCAAGTTCGAAGTAGGCCTTGCCAAATCCAAACGTGACCGAAGCGCTCAACCAATCGTTCGAAGAAGTGGCCAGCTCGGCGAGTTCTTTCAGGCACTTTAGGCGGCAGACTTCCCAGGCCGGTGCGTTCTCTTGTCCGTAGGAATGTTTGGCCGACTCGGCAATCCGTCGGACTCGAACTTGCAATCCGCGTTCCGACGTGGCTCGTTCGCTGGAAGACGCGGCCTTTGTCAAACGAAATCCAGGATCGCCGTAGCACTGATAGGCTCCCCATGTGTTTGAATTTCCCTTGTTTTCAGACTTCATTAGCTCGTTGCGAGCTGAATGCACTGCGTCGCCGAGATTCTTTCCGTCGAAGAGTGCCTGGTACAGCTTGATTGCAAACTGTTCTGCGGCTTGGTCTTCCACGCCCCAACCCGCCGCAATCACGGCCTTCACCCCGATTTTCATCAACTGAATGGAAATGCTGGCCGCAAGTTCGTTCCACGGTTGCTGCGCGGTCGATTCGTCCGGCTTGAACGATTCGTCGGTCCGTCCCAGGTGGCAACAGTTCAAAAACACGAAGTCCGGAACGACGGAAAGTTTGCCGATTGTTTGAGCCGCGAGGAAGTAGTTTCCGTCGGTGTCGCTCCCGATGACCACTCCGCTCTCCTCTGGGTTTTCCTTCGTGTATTGGCCGTGAGCGGCAATGTGGACGATGCGGTATTCGCGTTCGAACAAGGCATTCTCTATGTCGAGCCAACTTGGTGAATCCTGCTCCGTCGAGATGAGTGCCTTGACCTGATAGCCCTTCCGTTTGAACGTGTCCGCCACGCGGCGGGCTTCTCTTTGGGCGGATTCCAGGCGAGGCCAGGGCGGACAATCCGGATCCCCGATCACCAGCGCATGTGATCCTCGCGGGGTGTTAATGGTCTCGATCGGATGTTCGATGCGAAGTTGCCGCATCATGCCGGTGTGCTTAATGATCGGCACCAAGCGTCCTTCGCCATCCCGATAAGCCAGCATTTCCCAAGGAATGACGGCCGACCTTTCATCCAGAACGAGCACGCGGTTTTCTCCATCCCGAAACTCTTCCTTGAACTCGTTGGGGATCAGTCGTTCAAACAGCGTATTGCTGGTTTGGGTGAGTTCGGGAGTTGCAATGGCATCCCGGATCAACCCCATGATGTTGCGCTCTTGCAGATCCTCTTCATAAACCTCGACCCGCGAACGCCTTCCGAACGACGTGAATTCGAGCCGCGGCTTCCTCATCCAGTCCGCCGCCAACCGCCAGTCCTTGAGGACTTTTTCGCGTTCGGAATCGGATCTCTCGTCGCCGCACTTTTGCAATTCCTCCACGAGCCGACTGTGTTCGTCAATGAGCCGATTGTGGTCGTCACGTGTCACGGATCGAATTTCCAGTCGAGACCACGAGCCCACGTCATAGTCCTCGCCCGGCGAGCCTTCTCGTCCGTCTTCGCCTTTCTTCATCACCGGAGCGGACTCCAACTGAACTCCAACGCGGTCGTCCGTCCAGATGCGATCCAAGACGGTGTCGATGGTCGCGAACGCCTTCAATGCTAGGTCGCGATAACGTTCCGTGAACTGAATGCCGCCAATCCGCACATTCATGCCAAGGTTCTTGAGTATTGCGTTGGCTTCCAACGTCCCGTTGATGACGGCCGAAATGGAAGAGTCGACCGGCAGCCCATTTCCGTGGCTACCCAACAGGACCGTCGAGAAATCCACACAATGCTCGACGTCGGCCCCTTCGATCTTCTCGTCCAGCGTTTTGAGTGCGTAGGTCAAGACCCCGGACGTGACGGCCTGCATCAAGCGACGCGTCGTCAGTTCACCCGATTTCCCCATGCCGACAATGATCGCTCCCGGCGGTTCGCATTCCGGCCCCGGAATAAACAGGCTCTGTGACGGGTGTTCCGGGTACTGCCGAATGGCGAGGCGTGTCGCGAGCAGGCCTCCGAATTGTTCGTCGATGGATTTCTCGGCTCCACCCAGCGGCGTGCCTTCATAGTGCCCCACCATCACGGGATGTTCGGATTCGCTGATGCTGCCATGCACAACTTCGATCCGTAGCGTCGTACCGTCCGTAGCGGCGGGTTGATGCTCGCCGCCCAGCGCGGCACGGACCAATTGGTGACCGGACGGAAAAAGCACCGGGTCGTCCATCGCGGCGACGTGGGGTGCATCAAATACCGACGGCTTCAAGAGCGGTTCTGTACGCAGTTGGTCCGTGCTGCCTTGTTCCAAGAGTGTGGTGATGGCAATCACATTCGCCGTGGCCGCGAGACCCGCGTGATCCGAGCGAACGTAGTACTTGCACTTTTCGAAGGCGTCCGACGGCAGCACGAATCCATCGCTCACACGAGATTCCAGGAATCGTCGCTCCGATTCCTGCAACTTTTCATGGTCGTATGCGACGAGCGTGGCGACACCTTCGCCACAGATCACCGAGGTGTAATCGTCTTGGCATGCGTCGAGGAGTTTCGCGCGAAGTTCCCGTGCTTCCGACAATTCAGACGGTGCCGTTCTGCCGATGGCTTTCCATGTTCCCGAGTCCAGGAAGTTCTGCTGCTCAATGTCGGGCAGCAATTCCACCAGCCCCTTGAACCCGGTGAATGTTTGGGCGATGTCGTCCGACGTTGCACGTGGATCGAGCAATGCCAAGCTCCGCACCAGCGGACCTTGTCCCAACATCCAAGCCAAAACGTGCAGCGAACCCGAGTGTGGCAATCCAAGCAGCACCATGCGGCTGTTAAGCGCACTGAGCTGCCGTCGCAACGCCCCATTGTTCGCCTTGAGCCACAGCGCGATGAAACCGCCGCCGGAATGGGCCACGACGTGGACCGGTGTCGTCGCGTCGGCTTTCAGCAACTCTTCGACCAACGCGACCAGTCGTGTACCCGACTCGGCGATCGGTTTTCGCCAATCGAAACCAAACGTTTGAACGTCGTATGATTTGGACAAGTCGCCAATCAGGCCGTTGTAGAGCCCTGCGTCGATCTCGCCGACTTCCAGTTCTTTTTCGAGAAGTTTGACGCCGTGCGAAGCGATCCGGTCCGGCCACGCGTTCTCCCCGCCGTAGTTCAGACGCGTCGCCAGCTGCGCGGGAATGACGATCAACCGCGGACGCAGCACCTTCTTGCCGCCGCGAGTGACGTTGTCCACCGTGACCTTCTGGTCTCGCGATCGCAGGGCTTGAAAGCCGCGCGCGGGGTTGTCGAGGGTCCAGTCTTTGATGAGCGCGTTGAGCAATCGCTGCCGCGTCACTTCGTTTTGGAAATACGTCGTGTGCGAAATCTCCGACGATTTCTGGAACGACGCGATGGCTCGTTTTCTGGGCAGCCCGCCGTACATGGCTTTCGTATTGACGATCAGATCGTGGTCTTCGCGATAGAACAAATCGGTGGCGAAGACCTTCAGGCTGCCAAACAACCCCTTGCCTTCCACGTCGCCCGCAATTACCGCCAATCCATCATCAATTTTTGTCGACGTAGAGTTGAGCAAGTGAATGTACGGCGACTCCGGCATCATGGCCTCGACACCCGGAATCACGTCGGGGTCGGTGCGTTTGCCGGCGAGCGCCACGGCCAGCGCTTCGAGAAATGCAAACATGGGGCTGGCGGCGAGCGCGGGAATCAGCTTCGCCAGGTTGAAGAAGACCTTGATGTAATCGTCAAGCCGTTCACTGGCCAAAATCGTGCCCTGTGATGGAGACGCCACGCGAACAAACTTCGTCACACGCCATTTGCGTTCGGCACGCAACTTCAAGAGTTCCCGGATGGCTGCGATTTCCTCGTCGGGCGACTTTTCAAAGTGTTTTCCTGCTCGCTTCCAACGAAAACATTCTTCTTGTTCGCGTGTCAATTCCGGCAAGCTGAGCAAGTCGCCAACCAGCCCGCCTCGCGAATGTGAAATCAAGTGCAATTGAGCGTTATGCGGCAGCTTCTCGCCGAGTTCGATCGCGTTGGAAACGGGATCCGCACTGAGCGTCTTGTGTTCCAGCGCCAGCACGCGACCGTCGTAGCGCTTGCAAAGCTCCTTCCACTCAAGTGTTTCGCCGTTCGGTTTGTCGTCTTTGCCAAAGGTACGGAATCCCTGGAACGCGTCGCGTGCGTTCGAAAACGTCCCGTGGATCAGCACCAGATAGGGCTGATCCGAATTCATCCGCAGATTCTCGACGGCCTGGCTGTCGCCAAGCTCCTTCATCGCGAAGTCTTCAGCGACCTGGTACACGCCGGGCGTTTGGTTGTTGGTCTTGATGCTTTCGCGTTCGATCCACTTCACGATTCCAATCGCGCCAAGTTCGGCAATACCATCGGCAGCCAATTCCGTGATCGATGGAGGTTTGAAAACGAGCCGTTTGACTCGTTTGGCAATCCACCCAATGGGCCCACGCGTCTGCCCGGCTGACACGGGCAAATACGCCGGCAAGTCAATGATGCCGCCCGTTGCTCCACGTTTCGTGCCGAGTTTCCCGACATCCCCGACGCGCACGAAATCGACGAATCCGTTTTCGAATTCAATCTTCAGAATGTCGTCGTCAGCGGCATCAATCAGGACGTCTTGACCGAGTCCTCGATGGACTCTTGAGGTCTCGACAGACTCATGTTGCGTGATTCCAAACGACTTGAGGAATCATCCGCAACGTCCGCGCTCTTTGTGCCCCGCAGGCGAATCTTGGCAGGCATAGTCACTCATCAGTGAAAAAACAGTGGACAGCACACTTGTCGGCCCAAATGTGCATTCCAGAAACGTCTGTTTTCTAAACTATCCAGAGTGGTTGAGCGTTGCCAATGAAGATCTGTGAGCCGTGCGGGTTCGCCAATGCCACCAGCGAGTTCCTTGCGCCAAGTTTGTCACTTCGTGGCGTCGGATTTTGGGTTCATAAAGAACGTCACCCCGCCAAATCTGAAAGCCATAAGCCTGACCCCACGTCCTCATTACCCACGCTTCTTGAAAGCAGGTGTTTCGCAATCGAAACCACTGGATTCCCGTGGCAACAATTCGAGCTTTCGCATATGGAACCGCAACTCAACCGCATTCAATTTGAAACCGGGCGTTTCCGAGTCTTCGAATTCGTGAGAATTCGATTTCAGCAGCCATTTTGAAGTCTCGCGACTCCAACGACCGCAAACCGGTTCTCTCATGGAATGCGGTTTGCCGTCGATGTGTAGCTCACTCTTCCCAAACAATTGCAAGGAAGCGAATTCATGTTGAAAGCAAGGATGCGCCTTGTTGTCGCGTCGATTCTCGCCGCGTCATCAGTGACCACGGTGGTCGGTCAGGAGCCCGCGCGGATTCAGTTTGACCAAGAATCCGATTTCGAATTCCGTGTGTCCGACATCTTGCCCGCCAACGTCATCGAAGGTCCGAATTATCATCTGGACCCTGTGGTGAAAATCGCGGACGGCAAGTTCATCTTTCGAATTCGGACTCGCTGGGGAATCCTGACCGCGAAAGGGATGCCGTTTCTTGAGTTGCGATTACGCGAGATGTACGCCGTCGAACGGGCCGAAAAGCTGAGCGACCAGTCGCAGGCGATTCGCGGTTTCTTGGACACGCTGGTCGATACCAAGTCCGGAGCCAAACTGCTGCTGACCGATCCCGCCGATTCCCTCATGCGCGTTCCCGCGGGAATCCGCACGTCGATCGCTGAAACATTGCATCCGGGCAATCGCCGAGCCGGAAATGATGTGCGGCGAAAAATCGCGATGCAGATTGCCTGCGATCCGGAAACGACCAACCCCATCCTCAAGAAGTTGTTGGACTGGATGGCGCTAAAAAAAGGGTTCGGCACGTTTGCCGGCAAGTTGGGGCTGAATTTGACACTGCCCGGGTTGTCTCTGCTTCCCGCAACCGCCGAATTCCGACAGACCGTTGCTGAACAACTTCCGTCGGACATCAACAAACGCATCTCAAATCAACTGCTCAAAATGGGCATGCCCAAGGACACGACGCGATTGTTTTGCCGCGATCATGGATTCACCACCACACAACGACTCGTCATCCTGTCGCACTTGGAAGCCATGCGGGACGACATCGAACAATTGGACCTGTTGCTGAAACGTGCGATCGACACACGCAATGAATCCGAAGGCGTGGGTTTCATTCGCGAACTCGTGTTGCTGCAGAGATTGCACAAGAGACAGCCGGTGAATTCAATTGTCGGCGGTCTGGGTGATCAATTGCTGGTGGTGGCGATGGAAAATCGGACGCACGCGGTCATCGCCGCAGACGACTATTTGATGCTGACGGAACGGATTGTCGGATTTCGGCAAACCTATCGAGCGGACTTTGCCACGACGACCGCCTTTTTCTTTGGGGACTCGCGATTGAATGAACGAGTCAAGACGTATTTCAAACGCTGGGGCATCAACGTTCCCGAAGCACAGCCCGCGAAGGCAAGCGGAGGATGAGTGGATTTTTGATTTTTGATTTTTGATTTTCCTTGATCCAACCCCGGCCACCCATCCCTCAATGGCCGCTTGCCTGAATAGGTTCGCCACCCTGGGTAATCATGACCGATGAACTGATCGAAGAACTCATCGTCAACCTGATGACGATCTTGTCGGCGGGCTTCATCGCCGGCTTCGTGTGTCGCAAATTGGGCGTGTCGCTGCTGATCGGCTATCTCATCGTCGGCACGATCATCGGGCATGGTGGGTTGTCGCTGGTGACTCAAGAGAGTCGCGAGATCGAGTATCTGGCCCGAGCGGGTGCATTGCTGCTGCTGTTTGCGATTGGCATTGAATTCTCGCTTGAAGAATTCGTACGCCTCAGTCGCTTCTTCTTCGTCGGCGGTGCGACGCAAATGGTGCTGACCGCCATCCCGGTGGCAGCCATGGCGTCGATTTACCTGGATTGGAGGGCCGCGACCGTCATCGGATTGGCCGTGGCGCTGAGTTCCACGGTTCTGGTCTTCAAAGCTCTGGCCGAATTGGGGCTGACTCATTCGCCCCACGGCAAACGCGCGATCGGCATTCTGTTGTTTCAGGACGTGGCTCTAGTGCCGCTGATCCTGGTGATTCCGTTGTTGACCGGCGGTGGAGCTAATGCTGAAGGCGGTTCCGTGTTGTGGCTGGCCGTCAACTCCGTCGCGTTTGTCATGGCGATTGTTGTGTTGCACGCCATTGTGCGGCAATACGGCGTGTCGATGCTCGGGGCCTTGAAGAGCCGAGAACTCGTGGTGCTCTTTGCACTCAGCCTGTTGGGTGGCGCGTGTTGGGGAGCCGCAAAACTCGGCCTGCCGCCGGCGATTGGGGCCTTCGCTGCGGGTCTGATTCTGAGCGGCAATATTCTGAGCGCCCAGATCGACGCGTTGGTGTTGCCGTTCCGAGAAACCTTTGCCGCCGTCTTCTTTGTCAGCCTCGGAACGCTGCTGGACCCATCCGTGTTTCTCGCCGAACCATTGCTGCTGTTCGGCGGGTTGGTCGTCATCTTGGCCGTGAAAGCCGCCGCCGCAGGCCTGGCCCTGAAGTTGACCGGTTTGAATTGGCGATCGTCGTTGGGCATGTCGCTGGGATTGGCTCAACTGGGCGAATTCTCGTTCGTGTTGTTTTCCGAAGCACTCGGTCATGGTTTGATCCGCGCGCACAATTACAACCGACTGCTGTTCATCGCGCTCGGCTCGTTGCTGCTGACGCCGCCGTTGTTGCGTTACGGGTTGAAATGGGTCACCGCCCGAGCCGACGACGAGCACCAAGCACCGCCGACGCTCCGGAATCAACCAGGTGCCAAGCGGGGACTCGTCATCGGAGCCGGCCCGGTCGGTCGCGAGATCGCTCACAAGCTGCATGCACGCGGCGACGCGGTGTGCGTGATCGATTTGAGCCCGGTCAATCTGTACGAGTTTGATCAGCAACAGATTCGCACCGTGACGGGTGATGCCATTGATCCACGAATCCTAAAGTTGGCGTCGGCCGAACTCGCCAACCTCGCCGTGGTGTGCGTGCCACATGACACATCCGCCCGCGAAATCACTCGCAGCTTTCGTGCGGCTAACTCGGACGCGGAGATCGTTGTTCGCTGCCGATTTGAATCCAGCGTGCATTCGATTGAAAAGGCCGGCGCGAACATTGTCGTCAGCGAAGCCGCCAAAGCCGCCGAAGCGATCATGCATTTGCTGGATTCCGACACCGCACTGCGATCAACGAACTCGCCCGCGACTTTGTGACGGCAGGGACGCTGCACTATTCTGAGGCCGTAACTTGGGACCATTGTCCCGCGCAGTCACGGGGTCGCTCGGGACAATGGTCCCAAGCTACGAGATCGTTCTTGCGGCCCAATCCGACGCACGATCCAAAACCACTCGAAATTGGTTGCACCCATGAATCCACTTCAGCTCCATTCGCGACGCTCGTTCTTCGATCGCATCGGTGACGGCCTCATGGGCGCGGGATTGCTGCATCTGCTCGGCAACGAATACGTCGGTGGGCGAGCAACCGCCGACGACCAGCACGCCGGATCTCGGACTTACGATCTGTCGCCCAAGGAAACGCACTTTCAGCCGAAGGCCAAACGAGTCATCCAATTGTTCATGCAGGGCGGTCCGAGCCAAGTCGATCTGTTTGACCCCAAGCCGATGCTGGACAAGAACCACGGCAAGTCGATCTTCAAGGAGATCGCCAAGGACTTGTCGTCGCCGAAAGACGCCGGCGGTTTGATGCGGAGCCCGTTCAAGTTCCAGCAATACGGCGAAAGCGGCACGCAGGTGTCCGAATTGCTGCCCGGGATGACTCGGCACGTCGACGACATCACG
>JAQBZS010000074.1 GCA_027622115.1 Planctomycetota bacterium
CGCCGAAAACACCAAGGACGTCAGCAAGTCGCAGAACGCGTACGACTTGGATCGCCCACGCAAGAAGAAGGATCTCCCCGCCGCAGACGGGCCGGGAGTCTCCGCCCAAGCCGACCTCGAACGGGCGATTCGCAAGGATCCCGCGGAAGTCGGCAACTACGTCAAGTTGGCCGAACTGCACCGAACCGAAAAGCGGCTTGAAGAAGCGGCGACCTACTTCAAGAAAGCGGTGGAAGCGTCCGGCGGCGACCACAACATCCGCGAGCAACTGGAAGACGTGGAACTCGATCAACTGCGGCACAACTTGGACCTGGCCAAGGAACGAGCCGCCGCCAACCCCGACGACGAAACCGCTCGCGCGAATCGTGCGTCCTTGATGCAAGAACTCGTCAAGCGGGAAATCGGCGTGTATTCGTCACGCGTGGAACGTTATCCCCGAGACACGCGGATCAAATACGAATTGGCACAGCGATACATGCGTGTGCAATCCGTTGCCAAGGCCATTCCGTTGTTGCAGCAAGCCTCGGTCGACACTCGCTTCGAAGCGAGCGCTCTGCTGGACCTTGCCAAGTGTTTCATCAGCGAAAAGAAGGGGCCGCTCGCACGTCGCCAGTTGAAGCGCTTGCTGGAAAAGATCGATTCGCACGACAACAAAGATCAATTTTTGGCGGGGCAATATTGGTCCGGTCGGCTGGCCGAAGAAGCCGGCGAGAATACGACGGCGGTGGATCATTACACGGAAGTGATCGCCCTGGATTACGGCTACAAGGACGCATGCGATCGCTTGGAAAAGCTCGAATCCGAATAGTGCGGATTATTCATGAATTGGCCGTTTCGGCGTGTAAGCGGCGCGGCGATAGCCGCCGGTTTTTTGCCGGTAATCTTCGTGTCGACACCGGCGGCTAGCGCCGTGCCGCTCACCGCCCACAAGTAATCCGGGCTGGCACCGCGAGGTTTACTGAATCCCGAGACTTCAAAAAAACGTCAGCGTGAATCTCAATCAACATCCCAACACGTGGAGAACAGTGATGGACCGTCAAAGATCAGCTTGGGTCGTACTTGTTGCATCCATCGGTATTGCGGTCTTCGGAATGCCGACACAGTCCCGAGCCAGTTGGGCCTATGTCCCGCAAGAAGTTCGCATCATGCAGGCCGACATCGTGGTTGCCGGCACGATCACGAAAACTGGGAAAGACGTCGTCAAGAACGGCACGACCTACGCCGTGGGCGTGATCAAGCCCATGACAATTCTAAAAGGCAAACCCAAAGGCGAAATTCGCGTGGCCTGGCCGGCGCCTCGACCGGGCGGACTGCAGCTGTCGACAACGATCATCTACAAAGTCGGCCAAGCCGGAGTGTGGGTGCTAACGGCCGATGAAACTCTGGACGTGCATTGGGCGACTTATCCCACCGACTATCAACCACTCGCGAAGCTGCCCGATGTGAAGCAAAAGCTGGCCAATCTCAAGGCCATCCAATGGAGCAAGGCTCAGGCCGGTCTCCAAGTCGCCATGATCATCGAGCAACGCGACTTGCGAAACTCGAAGATTCAGGTCAATGGGAAACCTGTCAAGGCCGTCGCCCAATTGGCTGTGTACCCGTTATTCAAAAACGCGAGCGACAAGTCACTGCATGTGGTCGATCATTTTCCCGATCAACCGATGTCGTTTGTATTCCACGGTCCCGACGGCAAGGAGATCGCCGTGGACTTGTACGGCAAACTTCCGAAACGCGACATGCCTCCACGAAAGCACAACTTTGTCGAACTGCCCGCCAATGAAGTGCGGATGATCGGTTATGGCTTCCAGTTGCCGATGTGCTTGACCAGCGGGACGTACTCGGTCGCACTGGCATACAAGAATGAACGGGACGGCCAACCGCTCAAGATCGACGGAGTTTGGAAGGGGACGCTCAAATCAACGACGATGCGGGTCGGCGTGCCCGAAAAAAATGCTCGCTAACGCGAGAATTCGTCCAAGCGAGCTTCGGAATCGAAGGCGAGAAAGGGTCGGTTGATTCAAAGCTCAACCCTCGCGGATTGACCGTTCGGTTGCACACGCGTCGTGAGCATCGAACCTTGAATCACCCGCCCTCCGATGCGGAATTAGCAGTCGGGAAAACCCATGCCGGACTGCCGCACCGAATGCGGGCGCGGCGACTTGCTGTTCTCGCCCGAAAACTCGCGTTCCGACTGAGCCGTGGTTACATCCACGTTTCCCAAACAGCCTCTTTCGGCTTCGCTTCCACCACGATGATCACGGGCGGAACCCCATTGGAAACGGCTCCGGTGGAAGACAATTCGTCGATTGCGTCACGGACGTCGTTCATGAGGGCGCCTTCTCCGCGCCGCAAGAGTTTGACGTCTTTCGCTTTCTTTTTACCGAGGTCGATGATCACGGGAGCTGGCGATTTTGCTTGGTTCATGAGTGTCTCCGCAGTTGAAGGTCTGTGCTGAAATGAATGTCTGTTGAAGCGGCCGGCACGTACCGCGATCGGTCGTGACGAGCCGGAGATTGAGATTCGCTCGGAACGTAGTGCCGACGAAATCACTGCGCTGTGAAGAATCCGATCTTTAGAGGGACGACGGACGGACACCGTCGTCCACTGATCGGAGATTGGCGATGGCCCGCCACGCCTTTCTAAAGTGTCCAAAACTGCCTATCGAGGAAGTTTGCCCACTTTTACAAATTGAAATTCAATATTCAACTACGGTTTACAGAATTCTGGGTACATTTAGGGGCCACTTGGACGAGGTCGGGCGTCTTCAATCGCGATCATTTTCTACGAGACTTCGATTTCGCAATGTGTTCTCCATTGGCGATTCCTGGAAGAGGCGGCTTCGAATGAGAAACAGCAACGATCCCAATTTGACCGGTCGGATTGAGTCGGAAACAGCAGAAAATCAAACACTGTGAATACTTTGAATTGGCAGAGTTTCAAACTCTCGCGGCTGATGTTGGGAACCGTGCAGTTTGGCCTGCCGTACGGCGTGGCGAATCGCGCCGGACAACCGGATCGGCAACAAGTATTGGAGATTGTGTCGGCGGCGATGGATGGCGGTGTGAACTGTTTTGACACTGCAGCCGAATACGGCACCAGTGAAGAGGTGCTCGGCGACGTGTTTGCCGAGCTGGGAGTCGCCGAGCGAGTTTGCGTTGTCACCAAGGTGCGGCCGTTGACCGACGAGCAACTGACCGACCCGCGCTTGGCCGCGATAGCCATCGAGACTTCGGTCGCCGTGTCCCGCGAACGTCTACGGATCGATTGCTTGCCGGTCGTGATGTTCCACAGAGAATCCAATGCCGTGCATCTGCCCGTACTGGAACGCTTGCAGGCGCGCGGTTGGATTCGGCACGCGGGAGTTTCGTGCGACAATCAGCCGGGCTTTGCGAACCAGGCGGTGGACGATGTCGGCGTCGCGGCTTTGCAGATTCCCGGCAACGTTCTCGATCATCGTCATCGACAATCGGGCGTCTTTGAAAAGGCGGCGACCAATGGCGTGGCGGTCTTCATTCGCAGCGTGTTCTTGCAGGGACTGTTGCTGATGCCCGAACAGGACGTACCGGCTCCGTTACGCGGCGTGCTGCCGCTTCGCCGAAAGCTGGCGTCGATCGCGTCGGATGGAGGGATGTCGTTGGCGGAACTCGCCGTGCGGTTCATGCTGTCGCTGGACGGCGTCACGTGCGTGTTGACGGGAGTCGAAACCGTCGAGCAGATTCGAGAAAACATCGCTGTCTTTGAACGCGGGCCGTTGCCGATCAACATGATGGAGGCCATTCATGCCGATGCTCTTGAATTGCCGGAGTCAATCCTGACACCATCGCAGTGGGAGTCGCTCGACTCAAAACCGAAATCTACCTCAAGACTCAGATATCGCGCGCGTGAAACCGACACATGATTGAATTCAATTGCCCCTACTGCACCGCCACCGTCCGCGTTCCGCCATCGGCAGCCGGCAAGCGAGGGACGTGTCCCAAGTGCGAAACGAAGATCATCGTTCCACACGTCGAACCACCTCGCCCAGCCGAACCCACGACGCGACCCGTGCAGTCGCCGACCGAACAGACTGTCGAGCCCATTGCGCCCGGAGGGCCGCCGCCGTTGCCACCGCAGATTCCCGATGCCGCTCCACCGCCATTGTTTCCCGGCCCCCGGTCGGACTCGAGCGGCGGTGCCTTGGATTTCGACTCGCAACCGACGCCGCCGAGCAAGTCCATTGCGCGACGCTATTCGAAGCGGCGAAAGCGGCAGTCAGTCAATTTCGTGGTGCCGCTGGTGTTCGGCGGAATTTTGGTCGGGGTCGTGATGTGGTTTTTCATGAAGACCAGCGTGAAACTTGAAGGCGACTTGACCGCCACCGTCGTTGCCGAGGATCCGACGTTTCAGGAATCGATTTCACGAAGTCAGATCAAGCTGGCCGACGACAAGGTGGACTTTGTGTTTGAGTCGCTCAACAAGACGCCGGTCAGCATTCCCAGCACCCGCATGAATGTATTTTTCAGTGCATCCCGCAACGACCTGAAAGTCGAAATCCGCGCGGGCACGGGGACTCGTTTCTATGTCGTCAACGTCCAAAAGGACAAAGTGTTGAGCGAATGGGTGGCGGAGAACGCCGAAACGCTGAACGGCCCGCGATTCGATCAGATCGAACGGAATGCGGCGGATTTCATCAGCGAGATGGAGAAGGCTCGCCGCGAAGACGAGAACGGCAAACCGGGCGACCTGCTCGGCTACCGAAACCGCTTGGGGCTGGCAGCGCTGACGAAGGCGCTCGGGTTTCATGTGTCAGCAAAATTGCAATCGCAATTGTACCCGTGCGTGTACCAAAGCGAGGAAGGCAATCTGTACTTCCTACTGCCGGAGAGCATTTCCAGCTTTGAATTGGTCGGACGACAACTGGCCGACGGCTCGAATCTGTTTCCGGGGACTTACACCGTCAAGGTCCAAGCCGGCCCGGCGAAGAAGTCCGCAGCGACAAAGAGTGACGATCCCAAAGAATGAACAAAAGTGCCATTATTTGGCGCGGCGAGAATAACACGAAACAATCAGGGTTTGTGAAATGGTTCCACCGGCAGATTGCGTTCCAAATAGCGTGTCATCAAGTGACGAAGATGCAGCGTCGTGTTGCGGCCTTCTCGGATGGAGTGAGTTCGAAACGGATATGCCATCATGTCGAATTGCTTGTTGTGGCGGATGAGTTCGTTGATCAGCATCTCGGTCGTTTGATAGTGGCAGTTGTCGTCACCCGTGCCGTGAATCAACAGCAGATTACCCTTAAGTTGACTCGCGAAGTTCATGGCCGATCCGTCTCGATAGCCGGCGACATTGTCGTTGGGCAAGCCCATGTAGCGTTCCTGGTAAATCGTGTCGTAGTACCGCTGATTGGGGACCGGCGCGATGGAAATGGCCGTGTGATACAGCTCGGGATACTTGAAAATGGCGTGCAGACTCGACGAACCACCGCCGCTCCAGCCCCAGATGCCGACTCGACCGCGATCCAGATAGGGCCGCTTCCGCAACACTTCGGTGAGTGCCGCGGCCTGATCTTGAGGAGCCATGATTCCGACTTGGCGATAGACACACTTCCGCCATGCACGGCCTCGAGCTGCCGGCGTGCCTCGATTGTCGAAGCTCATCACGATGTAGCCCCGCTGAGCCAGCATTTCATGCCACAACCCGCTGCTGCCGCGCCAGCGATCCAACACGGTCTGGCCAGCCGGTTCGCCATAAACGTAAACCAGCACCGGATACTTTTTCGAGGCGTCGAAGCGCGGCGGCTTCAAACACCACGCGTCCAATTCCACGCCATTACCGATTTCGACACGGAAAAACTCGGACTCCGGTCGCTTGAGTTTGGCGAGTTTGTCCTTCAGCTTTTGATTGTCGACCAACGTTCGCACCGCGTTGTGATCCGGCAAACCGACAATCTGCGTGACTGGCGGCGAGGAGAATGTCGAAGACGTATGAATGGCGAACCGACCATCGGGCGAGAACTCATAACCGTGGGTGCCCGAACTATCTTCGGGAGTGATTCGCCGCAGACCGGTTCCATCGAGTTGCACCGCATACAAGTATTGCTGCGTGGGATGATCCGGAGATGCCAGGAAATACACGCGTTTCAGTTTCTCATCGACGTGCAGCAATCGAATCACGTCGAATTTCGCGGCCCGGCTCGGGATCAGTTGCCGCACTTCCCGGCCGTCGCGAGACACCAGATCGATCTGACGCCAACCGCTACGCTCGCTGATCCAGGTGAATCTCTTGCCGTCGTCGAGCCAATTGAATTCATCGTGAATGTCCACCCACGCGTCGTCACGCTCCGTCAGAATCGTCTCGACCGTGACGTCTCGGGTGTTGGCCACCATGACTCGGTTCGTGTTCTGCAACCGGTTGAGTTGTTGCAGGATGATCTCGTGAGAGTTCTTCGCCCAATCCATCCGCGCGATGTAGTGGTTTCGCGGATCACCGGGAACCGGCAGCCAAGTCGTGTTTCGGGTCCGTAAATCAACTACGCCCACTCGGCATGCCGAATTTCGTTGACCGGTTTTGGGATAGGCAAACCACATGGCGCGGGGATACAGGCCGGCCGTGTTGTCCACCAACGGGAATTGACTCACACCCTCGGTATCAATTTGCCAATACGCGATGGACCGACCGTCGGGGCTAAATCGAAAGCCGTCGCGCAGACCGAGTTCTTCCTCGTAGACCCAATCGAACGTCCCGTTGATGATGGTTTCGGAATCGGACTTCGTCAGTTGCGAAATGTCGTCGCTGAGTAAATCTTCGACATAAATGTTGTTGTCGCGTACATAGGCCACTCGATCGGCACTCGGCGAAAACTTGGCAAACATCAACGTCGATGGTGCAGCGTCGCCGCCGAGCTTTCTCAAGTCACGACTGGAACGATCGAAGACCCAGTAATCACCTCGGGACTTCCGCCGCCAGACGCGTTTCGAATTCGTATAGATCAAAACCTTCGAGCCGTCGTCCGACATGGTGAAGCCGTGAATCGACAACGACGGTTCTTCGAGTGAAGGCGTCAAATCACTCGATGAAACCATGACCGTTCGCCGACCCGTTTGAGCATCGTACTGCGCGATGTTTTGGATGCCGGGTTTGATGGTCTGAAGTTTGACGTAGGCGGATCCCGTCGGCATCCAATGGGCTGAGTCACTCTGTGTTGCGAACTCGGTTGAGCCGTAAACTCGCTGAAGCGTGAGCAACGATGCGTCGGGTTTTTGCTGTGGGTCGGCGAATGCGGATGACAGAACCGTGACCACGGACCCAAAGGCAACGTGAATTCGATTGAGCACGATTTCTCACTTTCTGAAGAGTGAATCTCTGAGCCTTCATGCGGCAGTTTTCGCGCCGATCATAACCAGAGCGCGATCCGCGGCCGCTCGGACTTGTGGGTTCTGGTCACCAAGCGCGGCCATCAACTCGTCGATGGCGTCCGTGGCTTCCGGGCCAATGTTACCCAGCGCGATCGCGATCTTGCGACGCACGTCCGCATCGGTGTGTTGAAGTTGAGTCGTCAGTGCGTCAATGGCTCCTCGAGCACGCGGACCGATGCGTCCCAATGTGGAGGCGACACTGCGACAGACTTCCACATCTTCGTCACGCAACGCTACTGCAAGTCGTGGGACAGCTTCTGCGGCATACTCGCCGATACGATCCAACGCGTCGGCGGCGAGGCGACGGATTTCCACGTTGTCGTCGTCCAACGCCTCGCACAACTGCGGGACACCGGTTCGGCCAAGCTGACCCAGGGCGCTCACGCTCTCGCGGCGAGCTTTGATGGATGCGACGGATGGGTCATAGACGTCGCATGAGTCCCATGTTTCGCATTTCAATTGCGTTTGCGGTTTGACTGCGTCTTCGATGCCTTGATTCATGGGAATCGTTGATTCGGAAATGGCCATCGACTGCACCAACGCGGGCACCGCCGCCAATCCGATGCCGCCGAGTACCGCCGCGGCAGACTGTCGAACTTTCGCGTCGTCGTCTTCGATCGCCTTGGTCAATGCCGGTATCGCGGCCAAGCCGATGCCACTCAAACCGACGACTATCGATCGCCGAACTTCGACGCAATCCACATCCAACAACTGGCTCATCGTACCCACGGCTGTCTTGGCTTCCGGACCGATTCGGCCGATCGCTACGGCCGTGATGCGTCGCACGCTGACCTGAGAATCGGACAAGGCCCGGATCAGAACCGGCACGGATGTCCGAGCCGCCGGACCGATCGCTCCGAGAGCCGAGACCGCCGCGGCTCGGACTTCGGCAGATTCGTCGTCGGTCAAGTTGCTCAGTGCTCGGACCACGGACTCCGATTCGGGCGAAATCTGACCCAGGGCAGCGGCGACCGCCGCGCGAACGGCGGGGGCTTCGTCCTCAAGTGCCAGAGTCAACGCGGGGACGGCTTCGGACGTGGCGGAGCCGAGTGCTTCGGCCACATGGCAGCGGACGTCGGCATCGGGATCTTGCAACGCCTCGATTAGGAGAGACTCGACGGTCGCCGCGCCCGCTCCGACGTTGGCCAGTGTCTTGGAAGCGATGCGGCGAACGTCCACGTCTTCATCTTCCAACGCGTAGCCGACCGCGAGTAATACGTCTTGGTCGCACAGTGGCACATGTACCGCACGGCGGCGGACTTCCGCGTCCTGATCATCAACTGCCGACACGAGTGTTTTCATCGCCACGGACTCGACGGTCTGCAACGACGACACAGCTCGCCGACGAATCAGTAACTGAGAGTCTTGCGCCGATTCCCGGAGTCCAACCACGGCATGTTCGGCAATGCGAGCCAACGTGTTCGTCGCCTGATGTCTGATTTCCGGGTCATCGGAATCAAGTGCCGATCGCAGAATCGAAAGGCTGGAGCGAGTCGTTGAGGCGATTCGTTCCACTGCGGTCGCGACGTCGCACGGTTCTTCGACGTCGGCTGAGTCTTCAACTTTGGGTGATTCATCGACTGTCTGTGATTCGAGTTCGCGCGATGCGGCAGTCGTCAACTCCGAGGCAACTTCAAACACGTCGCCTACGGATTCATCGACCGTCTCCGTCGTCGTCGCGACAAACTGGTCAGTGCTCGTTGCCGCATCGGTGGACTGCGGCGACTCAGACGGTTGTGCCACGTCTGATTCTTCGACCGCAGGATCGACGACCGCGCGCTCCACGACGACCGGTTGCTCACTCGCCGACCGCTCGGCAACCGGCTGCTCGATGTCGTCCTGTTCGATCCCGTCATCCGTGGTGTCGAGCAAGTTATCGGTGTCGGACACCACAAAATGGTTCAGCAATAGCAATGATCGCAACGACACCTCGAAACCCAGGATCGACGTTCCAAACGGAGCAAGAGCGAGGTGCGTCGCAGTCAATGACCCCGGCTTGCACCAACTCATCAATGTCCAAACTGCGATCATGGCGAAAATGTAGACCACGCCCATCAGCACCCAAAATGGCCAGCCGCTTTCAACAAGGCGATCCAATACGGATTGTGACCACGGTTCTTCCGACGGCTGCAAGGCCCATTCCTGTCCAGCCTTGGACCAAGAACCGGAGATTACAGGTGGAGCGGGCGGTGCGGGCGGCGGCTTCAGTGCCGACGCGTCGGTGATTTGTTCGGTGCGAAAGCCTAGTTTGGTTCCAGCGACTTGGACGATTTCCGGTTCGGCGCTTTGGTTGTCCAATGGGGATACCGCAACGGCCGGCAGAACAGCGAAGCTTTCCGGCGTGGCCGGCGCCGTCTCAGGAGCCGGTGGGACATCGGTCTCAAATGGGTTGTCCCCCGCAACTGATTCAGCGGTCGGTGGCGGAACGAACTCCACCGGTGCATCGGTCGGCAGTTTTGATAACCCTGGTTGGGGTAATTCGAAGGCGTTGATTGGCGAATCAAACGCGGGCACGGCATTTGATTTCAAATCGACTCGGGACAACGCGTCGGCGTTGGGACCGAGAGCGCGAATTGCCGACATCGTGTCGCTGCGAATCAAGGCGTCTTCATGAACGGTCAATTTGGCGAGCGCATCGCTCAAGTCCTGCACGACATTGCGAGAAATCGGCAGCGGTTGACCAAGCTCGCGAGACTGTTCCGCGAATCGAGACACCAGACCGACCGCTTCTTGGACCACATCCGTGTTGGCATCGCCCAGCAGGATCGGCAGGGTCGGCAGGACATCTTTGGAGTCGGCTCCCGTTTTGCGGAGTGCGGCCAACGCGCCCCAACGCACGTTTGGGTGTTCGTCGTCGAGCGACGCCAACAGCTGCGGCACGGCGGATTTGGCTGCCGGTCCGATATTCCCCAAGGCGATCACCGCGCCCTGTCGGACGTACGGATTTGGGTCGTTCAACGCCTTCACCAATGTTGGCATTGCTGCGACCGCAGCCTGCTTGAATTTGCCAATCCGTACGACAGCCACGAGTCGCTGTTCGAGCGACCCGACTTCAAGCTGCGTCACAAGCTGACTCAATGTCGCCGACGCACCGTCCGGTGAATTCGGCTCTTCCGAGTATGCTTGCCCCGTCAGACATGCGGCCATGAGTATCGTGAATGTGGCGACTGCCGGGAACTGATTGCGGCCAGGTTTACTATTCACGGTTTGATCGATGTGGTATGGCATTGATTGGGTTATCCGTCGTATTGAACTGTGCTGGTTTCGTTGAATCGCGGAATCCGGCGGCTAGCGCCCAATGTGTAGAACAATTTCGCTCCTCGCCCCGACAACTCTGGTGCCATTGGGCTAGCGCTCAAACGGCGAATTGTCAGTTTGATTTCATGCCGTTTTCCGATGAATCGACGACGATGCGACTACGTCCGCTTGAGGATGTCGTTGCCGAGTCCGTGCCACCGTGCGTTCCAGATCGTGAAGGATTCGCTGTTGGTTTTCTTCGAACTCTTGGCTCTCTTGTTCGAGAACTTCGTGCCATGTTTCCAAACGGCTTTGTTCTTCGGTAAATGCACGAAAGAGTTGTTGTTGTTCTTCCATCAGTCGTCGGCGTTCGCTTTGCAGGCGATGTTCAAACGCCTCTTCCCGCAGCTTGAGGTCGACTTGATGCTGCCTTCGCACATTGGCCAATTCCACGTGACGGCATTCCAGTTCCACATCCATCACGCCGCGCCGTTGGTCGAGTTCGTCCTCAAGTTCTTGCAGGCGACTTTGCCGTTGATCGTCCCACGCCGCTCGTTCTTGATCCAATTCGTCACGGGCTGATTCACGCTTGCGTTGCAAGTCGGCATCGACGGTCGCAAGCCTTTGAGTCTGCTCGTTGTGGAATGCCTGCCGCTGATGTTCCAACTCCTCGCGGGCTGTCGTGATTTCGTTCGATTGTTCGTTGAGCCGTTCCAGCGATTGCTTCAACTCCGCCTCCGCCCCCTCGCGAATCGCAGCCAATTCCGCATCGACTTCCGCTCGCCGGCCAGCCAGTTCGGCCGCGAAATCGACTTCTCGCTGTTCTCGTTCAGTCTGTTCGCGATTCCACTGTTCCCGCGCCGCAATCCATTCGACTTCTTCTTTCGCCCATTGCTCGCGTCGCCGTTGAATCTCGGATTCGAAGTGCTGCATCCGTTCCCGCAAGTCCAATTCGGTTTGCTGCAATCGAGCGGCGGCAGCATCGATGACCGTTTGACTTTGTCGTTCCAATTCCTCGCGTTGTTCGCTGAGTTGTTGCTCCTTCACTTCCAATGCGCGTCGATCGTCTTCGAGCGCCGCCCGGATGGCTTCTTGCTCAAGTCGTCGCTCACCGGAACTCAGCTCAAACGCGTCACTCGCGGCTTCGAGCTTCCGGCGATCCACTTCCAGCCGTTGTTGAGCCTCCTTGAATCGCATTCGCTGCGTATGCAACTGCGTGCGGTCGCCGGCAAGTTGCTCTTCCTGTTGAGCAACGCGCTGCTCGGCTTCTCGGACTGCCTGCTGGTCGCGTTCCAACGAGCGACGTTCGTCGTTCAACCGTTGGCGAAGTCCATCGACTGCCTGAGATTCTTCGTCCACTCGACGTCGATCAACCTCAAATTGCTGCCGATCCTGTTCCACTTGCAAGACTTCGTCCTGCGTTTGCCGACGCAGTGCTTCCAGTTCTTCGCCTTCGACGCCGCGCGTGTGCTCGTATTCACGACGCTCGTGGTCCAAATGATCTCGAGCGATTGCCAACTGGTTCTGTTCGTTTTCCGCCTGACGTTGTTTCGCTTCGAACTCTTCCCGTCGCGTTTCAACATCACGCTCCGCGGCCTGCAAGTCCTCGCGGGTTCGCGTCAATTGCGATTCGATCTGCTTGAGTTCCCGCAGTCGCTGATCATGGTCCCGAAGTTGTTCGCGACGGACCTCTTCCAAACGCTGCAACTCCTGCCGAGCTTCCAGCCGCTTCTGCATCAACTCGTCCACTTGCCGAGCCATCTCGTGCTGAAACGACTCGCGCTCGACAGCAAATCGCCGACGTTCTTCGTTGAGCTGGTGTTCCGATTGCTCATGCTCCGCGATGTGCGGCTGGCGCCGTCGGTCTTGTGGAATCTCGTCGTTCCGAAGTGCGGCATCCGCAAGCGGAATGTTGTGATCAAGCCGCTGCGTGTGTCGCGGGCGAGATTCGTCCAGCACAAGATTCGATTGCAGCAATTCCGCCAAGCCTGTCGCGTGCCGAGCAAACGCGGACTCGTCGAAGGTTGCCGAATCGATGGAAAGTTGAATCTGCGGTGCTTGGTTCCGCAGTTGCACAGTGCGAATCGATTCTCGGGGAGTCGCATCCAACGAAGATTGGTCGGCATCGGCTGGATCGAAGACCCGCAAATTGGCACCGGCTTCGAGGCTGGGCTGCGGAAATGGCTTGTCGTAAATGCGTGCGGCTTGGGCCATCAACGGCTCCTTCTATTGGCCGGCGGCCGTTGAATGGAAGTTCGAGTTGTTTACGGTGGGCGTGTCGGATGACTCATCATTTGGCTTCGACCACTCATTGATGGCCGATTCCGGCGGAGTCGCAACGACTCGCGCAACTTGCTGCGGTGTTGGGCCGTTTTGATCCGCGGCGGGTTCGCGTTGCATACTGGCAGTCGACTCGGCTGGCTGTTCCGCCAAGAAGGGATCGAAGTCGGTGGAACCGTGATCGGTCGAGTGGAGTGCGTTGAATTGGGCTGCGCATCCAGTCAAGACGCAGGCCCAGACTGAAATCCCCAGCAGGAAACCGCGAGACATGCCACTGATCCATCAATACAAGGTTGGTACTTGGCGCGCTGTATTGGTGGTATCGGTTGTGACGATTGTTCCGATTAACCGGATTCCGAAAAATGGAGAACCTGGGCATGCACTTTTGTCGCTCGCGCAGTTTTCGCCGGTTCGCTGATTGGTACCCACACTCGGGGAATGCTGGGTTCACGGCTAATCGTTTTCTTCCCGTGCGTCACTGATCTTGAAGCTGATCAACTTTTCCGACAGCGTTAGAAGCTATCTGAAAAAGGGGTCTGGCTTACGAATTTCAGATTTGGCGGTCGTTCGACGTGGACTTCACCAACAACAGCAAACCGCCAAATCTGAAATTCGTAAGCCTGACCCCCCAAGTTCTCTACTGACGCGTTTTTCGAAGGCATGCCGAATCAACGACATCGCCCGAAATTCAAAAG
>JAQBZS010000075.1 GCA_027622115.1 Planctomycetota bacterium
TGGGCACACGAAACCGGGTCACGTTGCTCAAACGCGCGTGCCTGCGGCGTGCGGTTAAACCACCAAAAGTGCCATTATTTGGCGCGGCGAGAATAACTTACCGCACAACGGGCCGCGCGTGTCGGCACATGGAAAACGCGTGGCCCGTTGGGCACTGCGGTCAAACGAGCCAATTTGTTCGCGCCTCCTTTGCACGAATTCCAGTGCTTCGCCTCCGTCGTGTGCCGGTGAAATCACGACAGCCACCAGACTCGTTCCCATGCGGACGCCGCTGGTGGAGTTCGTCTGGCATCTTGCGGAACGAATGCTCAAGACGAGCTACGGTTGCGTGTCATTCACTCGTTGTTCTCCGTCGCTGGTCTCGCGTGCCGCATGTCGTGGTTCGTCGCCGTCGAAAGAGAACTTCCAACACGCAAGTTCACGGTCGTGATGTTCGAGTGGCTCAATCTCGTCGGGCTGATTCCGCCGTCTGCATTCGTGCTGGCGATGTCGTGCGCCTGTGTGCTCGTTCATTTCGCACATCTGCGCCGACGCCAGTCGCTACAAATGCAACTGTTGGAAGCGTCCGCAATCATCGACTCGCACGATCAGACCCTCGCCAAAGTGCGGCAGGAAGGCCTGATCGCGCGGAACGAAAACGCGCTGCTTCGCGAATTCCTCTCATCCGACAATTCCTCGCGGGCTCTGACCAGTTTGCTGAGACGCTATGTCCGCAATTCCGCTCACGACTTTGCCGCGTTCCTTGAGTTCGAACCGGATGGCAGCCGCATCGTCGCGTCGTGTGGATTGGACTCGGAATCAAAATCCAAGCTGACGATCGACGCGGAATTGAAACGTCGCATCGCCGCCGAACACATCGTGACGCTTGAAGGCCGTGAACTGTTTGATTCGCCGCTTCTGAGTGGGCTCGGCCGAAACGATCGCGGCAAGGCGAGACGCCTAGTTTGTATTGCCGCGGGTGCTCGCCCCGATTTGAGCGGCGTGTTTCTGACCACCGCGTTTCCGTTGAAAGATGTGGCGATTGAACGGCAGATTGAACTAACCAGTCGGCTGCTGGAGTGTCTCGGACGCCACTTCGCACAGTCCCAACGAGTCTCCGAACAAGAAGGCGAATTGCAAATCGCGGCGGAGATCTTGGCCCTCGGCAGCATCGTGGATCGTGACTTCCGGACGCCCATCACCATGGTGCGTCACATGTTGGAGCAATTGCTGGAACGATTCGACGGCTTTAGAGCAGCGTTGTTCATGCTGTCGAACGGCAACCGCCGAAATCTGAAGTGCCTGGCTCAAGTCGGCAAATCACCACAGGCCACGTTGATCGACATGTGCCAAACCTTCGAAACGCGTTTGGCTCGGCGAGGCATGGATCGCCGCGACGTGGAACTTCTCGATCAGACAGCGTTGCTTGATGCTCGCGTCGATTCGTTGTTCAGCGCGGCCCTGCTAATCCCGCTCTTGCAAGATGGCGAGCCACAAGGCGTGATCTGCGTGACTTGGCAGCACGCAAAGGTTCTCGGCCGTGCGGAAATGCGCCTCGCGGATTGGTGCGTGGAATCGCTTGCCGACAGCATCCTACGAGTCACCGACGTGGCCAAAGTCCATCAAGACGCCAAACAAGACGGTTTGACGTTGCTGGCCAATCGCCGCGAATTCGATCTGCAACTGAAGCGAGAATTGAAGAGGGCAAGATCGGAGTCCAGGCCATGCGGACTATTGTTGCTCGACTTGGATCACTTCAAGAGCGTCAACGATACCCACGGACATCCGGCGGGCGACGAAGTGTTGCGAGTCGTCGCGGATGTGCTACGCGACCAAGTCCGTCAGGTGCGCGGCAACGACCGCATTCTTGCGGCACGATACGGCGGCGAAGAGATGGCGGTCCTTTTGCCCGGCTTCGAATCTCCAGGAGCCGTGCGAGTCGCCGAATCGATTCGTCTCGCAATTGCAGCCACGTCGGTCCGGCATGAACAGAGGACGATCAAGGTCACGGCCAGCATCGGCCTGGCGATCTTTCCACAAGACGGCGACACCGCCAGTTCGTTGTTGCAACGAGCGGATGAATGCCTTTACGACGCCAAGAGCCTCGGGCGAAACCGAGTCTGCGTGGCGAGCCCGTCTGCCGAGAAATCCGACCGCCACAAATGACCTTTTAGTTCGCGTCGTCGAGCCACTCGGAGACCAGTTCTTCAAGCACGTCCAGCGGGACCGCTCCGTGCCGCAGCACAACGTCGTGAAACTCTCGGACGTCGAACTTCGCGCCGAGTTTGCGTTCGGCCAGTTTCCCTGGTGATGTTTTTGCGCGAGGTCATGGGGTTGATCAAGATCGATGCGCGAGAGGTGAGCGAGTTACTCCGTGGTGAAGTTCCGACCCCGGTCGGCACGACGTCGGACATTCCGCTGCCGGTCGATGAAGCTCGACCGGAATGGTTTCAGTTGGTGCAGCGTCGCTTACGAAGTCAGCATTATGCTTACAATACGGAATTGGCGTATCTGGATTTGCTGGACCGCTTCGTCGTGTTTCATGACGGACGCGATCCGCGGGGGTTGGGGACGAACGAAGTTCGTGGATTTCTGGAGCATTTGGCGGTCGAGCGTAACGTGGCGGCCAGTTTGCAGAATCAGGCGTTTAGTGCGTTGTTGTTTGCGATGGTCAAGGTCTACGAAATCCAGTTGGGCGACTTGAACGGGACGGCTCGCGCGAAGGGCGATCAACGGCTGCCGTTGGTGCTGACGGTTGGTGAAGTTCAGCGGTTGCTGGTGGAAGTTGCCGGCATTCCGTTGTTGGTTTCGCAGTTGCTGTATGGATCTGGGTTGCGGCTGAAGGAAGCGTTACGCTTGCGGATCAAGGATGTGGATTTTGAGTATCGGCAGTTGGTGATTCGGGATACGAAGGGCCGTGAAGATCGCGTGACGTATTTGCCGGAAGCGGTCGCAGGTGAGTTGCGGGCTCAAGTTGATGCGGCGGAGCGGATGCACGCCGCCGATCTGGAGACGGGGCATGGTCGAGTATGGTTGCCGTTTGCCTTGGCGGAAAAGTATCCGCATGCCGATCGGGAATTGGGTTGGCAGTATGTGTTTCCGTCGCCGAGGTTGGCGGTGGATCCGCGAAGTCGGACGGTGCGGCGACATCATCTGGGGGAGAGTTCGGTTCAGAAAGCGGTGAAGCGAGCGCTGGGAGCGGCGGGCATTCGGAAGCCGGCGAGTTGCCATACTCTGCAACACAGTTTCGCCACGCACTTGCTGGAGGCGGGAACGAATATTCGGACCGTGCAGGAGCTACTGGGTCATAAGGATGTGTCGACGACGATGATTTATACCCATGTGCTGAACCGACCGGGGGTTAGTGGGCGTAGTCCTTTGGATGTGGGTTTGGTTTGAGGTTGGATTCTGGGGAAAGCTGTCATTAGTTGTTTGTCATTAGTTATTTGTCATTGGTTATTTGTCATTGGTTGCGCTGTCCGAACTGCAATCAACCGCCACTTTTCCAGCAATGCCATTGCTTTCGCACGATGTTCGAATCGGCTTCACGACTGCTAGGCACCACCAATCCAACGGTCGAAACGATTCGCCGCGTACTGGGGCCGGTCGGCTTCGAGGACTGCGAGTTGGCCTTCCGTCGGTTGCGAGATTCCGCGGGTGACGTGCGTGGGCGGCGAGCATTGGCGGAGTGTTTGCCGATGCTGCTGTCTTGTTTGACGGACACCGCAGCCCCGAATGCGTCGCTTGTCAACTTTGAGCGATACGTGCAAAACGTTCCCGACCGTGTCGAGCTGTTCGAATATCTGGCCCAGCAACCACGCTCGATTGAGATCCTCGTCAGGCTGTTTGTCAGTAGTCAGTTTCTCACGGAAATTCTGTTGCGCAATCCGAGCTATCTGCAACAACTCGCGCGGCATGATCGGCTGGCCGAACGCAAGAGCCGCGGGGAATTCCATGCCGAAGGCCGCAGCGCCACGCAGCTTGTGAACGCAACTGGGCAACCCGCGAGTCGTGACGAACAGATCGATGCGCTGCGTCGCTATCAACATTGGGAGTTCTTGCGGATCGGTGCGTGCGATGCCTTCGGACTGATGGACTTCAAGTCGCTTGTGGTTCAACTATCGCTGTTGGCGGACGCGCTGGTGCAGTGTTGCCTGGAGTTGATCGCCCAAAGTCTGGACATCTCGCTGGACGGGTTTGTCGTGTTGGCGTTCGGCAAACTTGGCGGAGAAGAGCTGAATTACAGCTCGGACATCGATCTGGTGTTTCTGACGGAAGGCGACGCCACGGCCTATTGGCCCGTCGGTCAAGGGCTCGTCAAAGCACTGAGCACCACTACCGCAGACGGATTTCTGTACCGCGTCGACATGCGGCTGCGTCCTTGGGGGCGGTCGGGGGCGTTGGTGAATTCCGTCGATTCGCATCTCGACTATTTGCGCGAACACGGCCTGCTGTGGGAGCGACAGGCGTTGATCAAGGCTCGACCGATTGCGGGCGACCACGGCGTTGGGCAGCGGTTTCTGTCTCAAGTTCAGCCGTTGATCTACACCGCCGCGCCGGACGAGATTCGCAAGCACATTCAAGAGATGAAGACGCGGATCGAAGCCAACTTGCGAAAGCGTGGCCGGGATTGGGGTGAAGTCAAATCCGGTGCCGGGTCGATTCGCGATATCGAGTTCGTCACGCAATTCTTGCAAATGACGCACGGCGGGTTGATGCCGGAAGTGCGAAGTTTCACCACGCTGAACGCACTCGTGCGATTGACCGATTGTGCGATTCTGCATGCGGACGAATACCAGCATTTGTCAACGGGCTATGTTTTTCTGCGGACCATCGAACATGCGTTGCAATTGATGCACGGCAAGCAAACGCACTCGCTGCCGACGAGCGACCGTGAATTGGCGTACTTTGCTCGCCGCTTGGATTTCGCGGAACCTCGGCAGTTTGTCGAGCACTATGAGCGGCATTGCGAGGCGATTCGCAGGATTTACGACAAGTACATCAGCCGCTCGGACTTACAGACCACAAGCGGTGAACCCGTCACCGATCCCGTACACGAGCATTTGTCGCGCATGCTGCCCGATTATTCGAAAGCATTCACGGCGAAACAGATCGCGCGCCACTCGAAACTGCGCGGGCGATTGACAGACGACAACATTGTGGAATTGGACGTCAAAGCCTTGAGTGACGACTCGCCGACGGCGACTTCAAGCACGGTTGGAACCGTAGCGAGCGATGTCGTTCAAGACTGGTTGACAGAATTGACGATTGTCGGATTCGATCAGACCGGCGACCTCTCCATGATCTGCGGGCTGCTGTTTGCCTACGGATTCGACATAGTCTCCGGCCACGCGTTTACGGACGCACCGCACGCCTCCCGTGATTCAGCGAAGACGGCAAGACAATTCGTGGACGTGTTCATCGTGCGGCCGACATCGGACAGTGTGTCGCCCGAAGTCTGGACGCGATACGCACGCGACTTACGAGAATTGCTATCTGCCATACGGAATGGTCGTCGCGAGGAGGCGCAGGGTGCGTTGGTCAACCGAGTCGCCGGCGCGTTCGTGGACGTGCCCGCGCAGCCCGGCACGCTGTATTCCGTCGATATCGAATTCGACAACACCGGCTCGGCGGATGCGACCATTCTGCTGATCAATGCCGAGGACACTCGGGGCTTCCTCTACGAACTCACCAACGCGCTTTCGCTCACCGACCTACACATCGAACGCGTCATCGTGGACTCGACGGGTGTCGCCACGGATGCGGTAACGAAAAGTCGCCGAGTCTTCGACACGCTGTACGTCACGCAACACGGTCGCAAAATCACCGACCTCGCCCGTCAACACGAACTCCGCGCGGCCATCGTCTTGATCAAGCACTTCACGCATTTGCTGCCGCGTTCGTCCAACCCGGAAGTGGCGCTCCTGCAATTTCGCGACTTCCTGCAAGGCTTGATGGGTCGGCCAGGTTGGAACGAAGAGTTCGCGAAACTCGAACGCTCGGACGTGTTGGATGCACTCGCCCAATTGCTCGGCGTGAGCACGTTTCTGTGGGAAGACTTTTTGCGAGTTCAGCACGAGAACCTGTTTCCCGTGGTCACCGAGACGGAGTCGCTCGCGCAACCCAATTCGCGGGTCGATTTGGAAGCCGAACTGGCGACGGTCTTGGATGCGGCGGCGAGCGATCCACGCGTTGCGAATTCCGCCGAGGCTCAACGGATCGCCTTGAACGAGTTCAAGGATCGGCAAATGTTCCGAGCCGACATGCGGCACATCCTCGGCCACATGTCGGAATTCGGCGAGTTCTCTCGCGAGTTGACCGAACTGACGGAAGTCGTCGCGTGTAGTGCGTACGACATTTGCTTTCGGGAACTTGCCGATCGTTACGGTCGACCGTTGCTGCCCGACGACCGACCATGCCGCTTGGCGATTTGTGCGTTGGGGAAGTGCGGCGGTCGCGAGTTGGGGTTTGCGTCGGACATCGAATTGATGTTTGTCTTCGAAGGCGACGGACGCACGAGCGGTTCGACGAAACTTTCGAATCAAGCGTTCTTCGTGAAACTGATCGAACAGTTCAGTCAAACGATCCGCGCGCGTCAGGACGGCATCTTTCATGTCGACCTGCGGCTGCGACCGTACGGCAACGCCGGAAGTCTGGCCGTGCCGCGCGACGCGTTCGCCGCATACTTCGGCAAGGAAGGACCGGCGTGGCCTTACGAACGGCAGGCACTGGTGAAGCTGCGTCCCATCGGCGGAGACGCGTCGTTTCATCAGGAAATCGTGCAGCTTCGCGACGGCGTGATCTATCGAGGCGAAGCGTTCGATGTCGCGGCGATGCGCGGCATGCGAGAAAAGCAAGTCGGTCAGCACGTTCAGGCAGGCACGATCAACGCGAAGCTCAGCCCCGGCGGTTTGGTGGCGTGCGAGTATCTTGTGCAGGGATTGCAGATCACCCACGGGCATCTCGTGGACCGGCTGCGAGCCACGAATACGCGAGCGGCCATCGCGGCGTTGGCGGACGAAGGCATCCTCACGCCAGCCGTTTATGCGGACTTGGATTCCGCCTATGTCTTTCATCGCCGATTGATCGACGCCCTGCGCATGGTGCGCGGCAATGCCAAGGACTTGACCGTGCCACATCCGGCAACCGACGAATTCGAGTTTCTCGCCCGCCGACTCGGCTATGCGGGTTCACCCGAAAAACTAAGCCGCGATCTCGACCGCGCGCTGGAAACCGTCCGCAACTTTCAGCAGCTGTTGGACACGCACGGCTGAATGCAGGTTGGCCTGTGCGATATGCAAGGGGTCCTGCCGCAAAGAAAGCAGAGAGGCCGCAAGATCCTGATCCGTCGGGCCACGTGACCGACCAAAACCGATGCGACCTCTCCCGGCCCGCAATGCAAACCACCATTCCCCGCGAGCTTGGCACGCTCTCGCAACGAAGGCAATTTGCACGCACGTTGGTTTGGACCGGCGCGAGTTGCCGAACAAACAGGCAGCGTTTCCGTGCCTGATCTCGACTTGTTCACGCCTTTCAACAGACCGTACGCGCGGGTGCGCGAAATATTGCACGAAAAGTGGAGAATCTTTCGAAGCGGTCTGAAAGATGTACGGGCCTGTTCTTTGCCACGTTTGACCGAAACCGTCGCTGGCGCCCAAACGGCTAATGAATAATCCGTGCTAGGCAGCGCGTGCGGCTCGCTGTTGATAACTTTCCCCGAGATGCATGAGCAAATCCAGCACTAGCAAATCGGCTCGCGACATCACGTGTCTCGCGCTGCGGTTTCCCAATCCCTGAATCAGTGACTCGAGCCCGGTCACGTGAATCTTGAGCGATTCGCTGGGACTGATATTTGCCACGGCGAACACATCCGCCAACGCTTGAATCTCCGCATCGAGACTGCCGGAACCCATGATCACGTACGTCCGGAGCAAATCGTGGTAGTAGCGATTGATCTCCGGCGGCAATTCCGGTCGATCCGGCAAATGTGCTTGGAAAGTCGCCGGCGACGGCAAGCTCAGCGATTCAATCATTTGCCGCTGTTGTTCCAGCAACTGCGCGGCTTCGTCACGTTCGCGTGCAAGTCGACGTTGGTCCGCCATGTTGAGCCGGCGGATCTCCGTGACCAATTCTTTGCGGGACCGCGCTCGCCCAATCATCGCGATCAAGGATTGCGATTCCCACATCTGGGTTGCCACTAGAATCTCGCATTCGAATGCCGCGAGCCGATGCCAACATGCGTCGTCCAATCATGACCACGATCGGTTCGTCGTGCTCGGCACTTTGAATGGCGTGCAGCAAGCGCGCGGCCGATTCGCTGGACTCGTTCGATTCGAGCGCCACGACTACGCAATCGAACACTTCGGATCTCAGGGCGGACACCGCATTGCTCGTGGAATTCGCCCATAAGAAAGACGGTTCAAAACAGCCGTGTGCATCCAATTTCAACGTGAGACTCACCCAAGACGGTTCGTGCGATCCGACACACAGCAAACGCAGGCGCGACGGTAGGCTGGCATGATTGTCGCGACAATCGCTTGGATCGATCACGGGTGCGTTGGCTGTCTGGTACGTCATGCCATGCAATCTGAAATCACCACGAGAATCTCCGCCACCGGAATCAAAACCGGGCAGGCGCGATGCCTGCCCGTGTTTACTTGCGCCTCAAACGTGGGTCGTCGATTTCCATGTGCGGAAAACCGGGGCTAGCGCCCAAACGGCTCATCCACAGGCGTTCTTCGATCGCTCCGCCGTTCTAGCGAGGAGTTTCCACCCGAGACCCTTGTGGTGTTGCCGGGCCGAACGTTGGAGCGGTTCCGCCGGTCTGCTGGACGCCGTTCAACTCATTTTCCAGCGCGGTTCCGCGGGCACGACGCACACCGCCCGTGGACGTGTTGGTGATGTAGTTGTCGATCCGCGAAGTCTTCTTGAGCGAACTAAACGTCAACCCAACTGCCCGCTGAGTCTTTTCTTCGAGCAGGTCGGCACGAATCTCATCCTTGACCTCGTTGATGTCATGCGGAATCCGCTCGGTCCGGCCTTCACATAGCAAGAAGATGTAACGGCTGGGCGGGCCGATCTCGATAATGCTCGACAAATCACCCGGCTTAAGCTTGAACGCTTCCTCGCTGATCTTGGTGTTGCCCGAGTACTGCGGGATCGGAGGAATCACACCGCCGAGCGACGCGCTGTTTTGTTCGATCGACTCGTCACGCGCCAGTCGGTCGAATTCGTTGGGTTGACGCTTGGCCTTGTCCCACACTTCTTGGGCACGTCGCAGGTTGTCGCACATGATCATGCGAGCCCGCACTTTTTGCCCAAAGCGGTTGATGTATTCACGTTGAATCTCGGTATCGGTCACGCTGACATTGGCTCCGGCGAGTTTCTTCAAGGCGATCATGGGCCAGATCACGTCGCGTTGATATTGCACGGGAGAAAGACCGCGTTCCATTTGCAGCAACTCGTACCACGAGCTGACATCCAAATTGAACTTCGTGGCGATCGACTGAATCTCGCGGTTCACATCATCCGCGGAGATGGTGATGCCGCGTTTTTTGCAGGCCTGATGGATGATCGTGCGGTTGATGATGTTGTCCAGCACATCCTTGCCGTAGCGATCGATGCATTCACTGCCGACCATTTCTCGAGTGATCAGCACGTCGTCCACCCGGGCGAAGTATTCGCTGGTTGATGCACTGAGCGGCGATTTCTGTTGAGGACCGGCCATCGTATCGCGAGCCCGAAACACCTGGATCAGCACGGCGGCGATCATCAAGGTGGCCGCGGTCCCGGTTACGATCAACGTCATGCGACGACGCCGCTTGCGAGGCGTCATGGCAGCCGACGGCTCTGGCGGATTTGACTCCGGGTCCGGCTTTGGAAAGGGCGATGGCGAGGAAGGCGAACTTCCTTGCGAGAAAATGGCGTGATTCCCTTCAGCCATTGAGCAACTCCGAATTGTGGCGACATGGAGAGATGAAGTGAGAGTCGAGAGGGGCGGGTTTATAGGAGAGGTTTCCGTTAGGGGTCAAGATCCGGTTGCCGAGGTCGCGAGACTGTTCGATTTTGGCGGAACATGGACCCGGTTTCGAAACGGGTGCGATCACCACAGTCGTGAAGGTTGGAGGCTTCCCCACGAATTCAGGACGACCACGAATCCATCGCTGCCGATTCGTGGTCCTCCTGAATTCGGGGGCGCTTGCTGAACCAAACTCTGCACCGTCAAATCGTCCCACTGCGGCATTCGCATGTGATGCACTCAAGCGAGTCGCCTCAATCCGCGTTCGACTCGGGCCAGGTTAAGGCGTTCGAACGCGTTTGGTTCAGTCTTCAAGAAGCGCACGAGCTGCGACGTCGTGCAGCCGAGATGCTCCGCAGCAACTCGCGTGTCCCAATCCGCTGAGGCCAGTGAATCCAGTGCTGCCGCCAACAGAACGGGAATGTCTTCGTGCGACTCGCTCACTTGAATCCGTCCGCGCCGACATCGCGACAGCCACACGGGGTGCGCGAGACCTGCCAGGTCCGTGGGTTGTCGGATCGTGATCGCAAGTTTGATTCGCAACCGCTTGAGCGCAATTCGCCGGTTGTCGACGGCGCTGCGACGCTCGCTCGCTTCGACCGTCAATTGAGTCGGTCGGTGAACGAGCTGCACGCCGGTCTCAACTTTATTGCGGCGTTGTCCGCCGGGACCGGATCGTCGCACGCGTCGGATTTCGCACTCCGCAACGAGTTCATCGAGAGGTTTCTCGGCCGGATGCATGGAAGTTTCTGGTTGGATGTTGAACAGTTCGAGTTGAAGCGAGTCTCTGAGTCTCGGCCTGGCACATTCGGGCAGTTCGCCTGCACGTGCTGGGCGGAACACGTATTGTGCCGACGATTCGCCGGCATGTTTCCGTTTGATCGATTAGTGCCGTCAAACACCTTTTTTGAGGAATCACAATGAACCACGGTCGAAATGTGTTCGCTGCTGTTTTGATGCTTATCGTTGGAGCGAATTCTGCAAATGCTGGAGACGAGCCGCAGTTCGGTAAGTTCAGCAACATCTTACGAAAGGGGCAGGCGATTTATCTCCGAGTTTCTCCGAATAACCCGTTCTATACGGTTCAACTGCTCAGCGACGAACAAGCCGCACAGGTTCGACAAACGCAGATTGACACCACTGCGAACTTGAAAAGACTCGATGAAGTCGCAGCGAAACTAAAAACCGAAAGGAAGTTGGATGTGCGTGCCGCGCTGATTCTGAAACAAGATCAGTTGGAATCCGACATTTCTCGTGCTCGAATGCGTTCGCGATCGACACTGTCAACCTTCTACGAAGTGCAGTGGGCAGCGGCAGACTACGTCGCGATTAAACGGGAAGGGATCGTGAAGTACATCCCGTTTCGGTCAATCACTTCGATTGAAAAGCGTGAGAAGCTGTTGAGCGATCGCACACCAGCCGACCGCGGTTTTAGTAGCGCGAGTCCAGAAGTCGTTTCGGCTCACCGTGTCCGATTGCAATTCTTGAATGCTGCAATCCTCATTGAAGTGATCAAGAAGAGCTTTGCCGGCGAGAAGTTCGAGATCGAAGCCGACAAAAACGTCAACGCAATCACATTCAAGGCGCTGCCGCTAGTAGCCCGACGGATCGAGCGACTCGTCCAACGACTTGATATTGAAATTGAGGATTGACGTCGTGTTCCACTTGCTTGCCAATGTCGGCGCTTCGGAGTATTCGTGACCGGATTCGTCTTCCAAGACTCATCCGGAACCTCGATCAACACCATGAAAGCTCGCATGAACCGCTCGAAAACCGCTCATGGACTTGTCCTGTTCTTGCTGGCAGCAATGGCGACGGCGGTCGTCCACGCCGACGGACCGCGAGACAACAACCCGGACACCGTTCGCCGCGTACCGAAGTTGGGTGTCGAAGTCTCCGCGGATGATCGGGCTGAATTGCAACGTGGACTGCTCATTCTGCGAAACACGATGGGCGCGATTCGCGCTCAGAAGAAGCCCGCGTCCAACAACCTGCTCACCGATATCGAAATCTTCGTGCGAGCCATCAGTGACGCGTTGACCTACCAGGAATTCTTCTCGCCGCGCGATGTCGACAAGGCCAAGGAATTGCTCAACACCGCGACCGACCGCGCGGAACAACTCCGCAAAGGCATTCATCCGTGGACCACCCAAAAAGGGCTCATGGTACGAGGTTACCGGTCTCGCCTCGATGACACCGTGCAGCCGTACGGCCTGGTGATTCCGGATTCCTACACGTTCGAGGGCTCGAAACCATACCGGCTGGATATCTGGTTTCATGGTCGAGGTGAAACGCTCAGCGAGGTCAATTTCCTGGATGGCCGCATGAAACAAGTCGGTCGTTACGCCCCCAAAGATACGTTCGTGCTGCATCCGTACGGGCGTTATTCGAACGCATTCAAGTTTGCGGGCGAAATCGATGTGCTTGAAGCCTTGGCCGACGTGCAGCGACGCTATCGGATTGACTCGGATCGCATTTCCGTCCGCGGCTTTTCGATGGGCGGAGCCGCGTGTTGGCAGTTCGCGTGCCTGTATTCGGACCGTTGGTTCGCGGCGAATCCTGGAGCGGGGTTCTCCGAGACGCCGGAATTCCTGAAGTTCTTCCAGAAGGAATCGCTGAACCCCACCTGGTGGGAGCGACGGCTGTGGACGATGTATGACTGCCCCGGCCATGCCATCAATCTCTATCACTGTCCGACGGTCGCCTATAGCGGCGAAGACGATATCCAGAAACAAGCCGCCGACATCATGGAAGCTGCCTGCAAGGACGTGGGCATCGATCTGGTCCACATCATTGGAGCCAAGACCAAGCACACGATCGACGCGGCATCGATGGTGAAGATCGAACAACGGATGGATGCTCTGGCGATTCCCGGTCGGACTGCGGTGCCTCGGCAAATCCACTTCGCGACGCACACGCTCAAATACAACCGCATGAAGTGGATCACGATCGACGCACTGGAAGAACATTGGAAACAGGCGCGAGTGGTCGCCAACCTGCGAAGTCCGCTGGGGGTGGTCATCAACACCACGAACATCACTCAATTGACCGTGTCGATGCCGCCGGGTCGCAGCCCGTTCGACATACTGCGGCCCGTCGGTATTGCGATCGACAAGCAGCAGTTGAGGGGACCGCGCTCGAAATCCGACCGGTCGTTTTCGGTCACGCTGACCAAGACCGCTGCGGGCTGGAAGGTCGGTGCCGAGTCGGCGACCGGTTTACGCAAGCGTCACAACTTACAAGGTCCGATTGACGATGCGTTCATGGATTCATTCCTGTTCGTGAAGCCGACCGGCACGAGTCCCAACAAGGCTTTGACGGATTGGGCGGCCGCCGAACTGGAACACGCGCAGGTTCACTGGCGACGTCAGTTTCGCGGATACGCTCGCGTGAAGGACGACAAGCACATCACGGACGACGACATCGCGCGGCACAACTTGATCTTGTGGGGCGATGCTCAAAGCAATGCCGTGCTGGCGAGAATCGCGGACAAGCTGCCGATCCGGTGGAATGGCCGCGAAATCCAAGTCGGTGACGTCAAGCACGACAGCAAAACGCACGGGTTGATCATGATCTACCCCAATCCGCTCAACCCCGAACGCTACG
>JAQBZS010000076.1 GCA_027622115.1 Planctomycetota bacterium
AAGCGATCGAAAAGGACCGGCAACCGGTTAGCAGCATTTACGACGCCCGCGCCGCAACGGAGATGATCGTCTCGGTGTTTGAATCACATCGAGTCGGCGGCCCGGTGAGTTTCCCGCTCAAGAATCGGAAGAACCCGCTGACGCTGCTCAAGACGTAACGCGATCCGTGGCGATTCGTGTTGCGTACGATCGCGTTGTCGTGGACCGAATCGCTATTCCGATTCTTCCCAGAGCGTGTGGTACGCACCGATGGATTCGAAGTACTCGAACAGCGCGGTGTAGAACTCGTTGCCGCCCAACGTGGCGCTGTCGCCGACGACGATCAGTTTGCGGCGAGCGCGCGTGAGGGCCACGTTCATGCGGCGAGCGTCCGCCAGAAACCCGATCTCGCCAATCGTGTTCGATCGCACGCACGAAATCACCACCGCTTCTTTCTCGCGACCTTGGAATCCGTCGACCGTGTCGATCTCCAGGTTGCCCCATTTCGATTGGTCGCGCAGCCAGCGGACTTGGGCCGCGTACGGTGCGATCACGGCAATGTCTCGTGGCTTCACTCCGGCGTCTCTCAGTTCTTGAACTTTGCGAAGTACCAGTTCGCCTTCTTGCGGATTCCGTTTGCTCAGACCTTCGGGCTCAAGCTCTTCTTCCCAGCCGCTGCCGGCCGTGTCGATGAACGTGATCGGTTCGCGAGTAATCTCCGCAGGCGTGACCGACCAGATGCCGTCAAGCAGGTGCGACGCCACGGATTCGTGAGCTTTGAGTGTGCCGCCATAAAACTGCTCGGACGAGAACCGCATGATGTCCGAGTGCATCCGATACTGCACATCGAGTCGCCTGGTCACCGCGTCTCCGTGGAGATTAACGAGCCGTTCCAACAAGCTCGTTTTCAGGCCTTCCGCCCCGGCTTCATCGGAAAGCACCGTGGGCGGCAATTGACAATGATCGCCGGCCAGGACGATGCGATCCGCCCGCAGCACCGGCACCCAACAACCCGGTTCGGTGCTTTGACAGGCCTCGTCGATCACCGCCACATCGAATCGCCGGTCGCCCAGTAATTCTTCGTTGAACGTCGTCGTCGTGCAGACAACTCGGGCTCGATTCAACACGGACTGCACCGCTTGTTGTTCGAGCAGTCTCGCATCAGCCTTGAGTTGGCGAGCCTCGCGACGCATGTCCTGCTTGGCGCCGCGAGCGGGTTTTCCGCGCGTGAAGTGCTGAGATTTACGGAAGAGTCGTTCCGCATCGCGAAGCATCTCCTTGACGAGCTGCATGGCGTCGTGATCCGCAACTTGCGAATCCAGCGTAAAGGCGTGCAGCTTTTCATTCACCCGAGCGGGATGCCCAATCCGCACGACACGCTGCCGAGCCGCGACTAATCGTTCGAGCAAGTTGTCCACCGCAGTGTTGCTGGGCGCACACGCCAATACGGTCTTTCCCCGCGCGACTTCTTGGCAGATCAATTCCACCACCGTCGTCGTTTTTCCCGTGCCCGGCGGTCCGTGGATGATCGCCAAATCCCGAGCGGACTTTGCGAAACGGATCGCTGCCTCTTGAGACGGATTCAACGACGCCGTGAATTCGCAATCGGCTTCTTCGGCAAACTCGGGGTCGTGTTCACCGAGCAGCACCTTGCGAAGCTCGCCCGTGCGACCACGAGCTTCCTCGGCGTTGCGCAACGCGGCGGCTTGCCGTTTGCGAGTGATTTCGTCCGGCGAAAGGTCGATCCGAAACCGATCGCCTTCGAGCCAATCGCTGACCGAGACTTCGATGGCATCGTGACTGCGATTGGTGACGACGCCGTTGCGAGAATTCCCATCGTCATCCATCGACGACAACACCACCGGCGAACCGACTCGCAAGCGATGCCACGGGAGTTTGATCGTTCGATTTCGTTTGATCAACCGCAAAGTCGTGCGACCGCCCAAGCTGGGCTCATGATCCACAATGGCCAAGTCGAGCAGCGTTTCGCCGGACTTTTCCGGATCGGCCCCACCGGCTCGTTGGCGTCGCTCGGCCAGTCGAATTGTTTCCGCGTCGGATTCCAGATGCAGCCAGCGAGTCATTCGCTGAAAGTGTGTTTCGTCAAGAATGAGATGGTTCCTTTACGGTCAAGTTTTCAAGTGGTGTTCGAAGGCGTCACAAATTGGCGCTGTCCAATTTGGACTCGCTCCTTACCCGTTTCTCAATCGCAATCCAACAAGACTTTGAGCGTTCCCGATGTTTGCGCTTGAGCGAGAGCGGCAATCGCGTCGTCGAGTCCGTAGCGTGCGGAAATCAAGGGACTCACGGCAATGCTGCGAGCTTCCAGCGCCGCCACGGCCCGAGCGAATGGTCCGCAACGCGAGCCGACCACGGTGATTTCGTCAATCACAATTTGAGCCAATGCCAGCGTTTGTTCGCCGGCGACTGTCGTCTTCAATACGATCGTTCCACGCGGTCGCACGAAGCGTAACGCGGTCGGAAGCCCCGTCGCCGAACCCGTGCAGTCCACCACGATCTCGGTCGTGCGATCCGGGCGGGCGTCATCGAGCAGTCTCGTGTCGATCCCGAGTTCTTCGAGGATGGCCAGTTTTTCAACATGCTTGCCGACCACGGTCACGTTGCCGCTCGCCGCGTGCAACACCTGCGCACACAGGTTGCCGAGTCGCCCGTCTCCGAGCACTACGATCCGCTGTCCTCGCGAAATGTCGAGTTGATCGGTGATCCGAAACGCCGCAGCCAGGGGTTCCGTGAATACGGCTTCGTCGGTGGAAACCGAGTCCGGGATCGCATGCAGGTTGTGATCCGGCACGGCGACGTAATCCGCGAACGCTCCGTCGTGTTGCAAGATGCCGAGTACCGTGCGATGAGGGCAGTGGTTGCCCAATCCGTCTCGGCAATAGTCGCACTTGCGGCAGTGGCAATTGATCTCGCCGACAACTCGCCGGCCCGCGAAGCGACCCGATTGAGCGATCCCAACGAATTCGTGCCCCAATACTCCTTGAAATCCCATATAGCCTTGAATGAGTTGCAGGTCGGTCTCGCAAACTCCGGCTCGAAGGACGCGTAGCAGTGTTTCGTCCTGCGCGGGTTGTGGAATCGCGGCTTTGGGATCAACAGTGACGTCGGTGCCTTTCAGCATCACGGCTCGCACGATGCATCCCTTCAATTCTTTGCGGACGATCCCGCAGTGGTGAGGCGACGAATGATCGGATACCGGATCGAGCGCGGCACCCTCGCGTTTTCCACCGACGCGCGTCCTTAATTGCCGCTCTTAACTCCGTCGTTCTTGGGCGGCTCGATTGGCTTCGGTGCGGACTTCTTGGTCGTGCCGGGATCTGGTTTGGGATTGTCGGGCACGGGATTGTCGTCGTCGTCGAGCGAGAACCAGGTGTAGGGATCCGGTCGTGAAATCGGTTCGCCCGTAATCAAATTCAGATAGGTGGCGGTCAGCATCCACATCGGCGAATCCGGAGCGGCTTCCAAAGCAATCGTCAGAATTTCGCCGGCGCCCTCGCTGTCTCCGGATTCCAGACGAGCCAAACCGATTTGGAATTGTAGGCTCGCTGATTGGTTCGGAACCGAAATCAGCAGAGCTTCAACCGCCGAGATTTGTCGCAACGGCCAACCGTAAGCGCTCGTCAATTCGCTGGTGGCGGGGCTGTAGAACGGCAGCGTCTGGTAATTTACGCGGACCAACTGTTCGGTCATGGCTTTCCGCATGTCGTGCAACTGCAACAACCACAATTCGATGGCACGCGCATAGTCGCCGTATGCCATTCGCGTGATCGCATAGGTCGAGGCCCATTCGACGTAACCCTGTTTCTCCGCCGTGGCTGCCAGCCGTTCGAGGATTCCATCGGCGGTCTGCATGTCGCCGATTTCCATGTAGAGTTGGGCTCGAACCATTTCCAATTGCGCATTGCCTTGTTCGACGTTTTCCATCGACTCTTCGATGATGCCCAGCGAAATGCGGGTACATTTCGCCTCGGTCCACGCTTGGGCGGCGATCTGAAGTTGATTCGACCCTTCGGCCGCAAGCAATGCGCTCACCTGCTTCGATGCGTCTTCCATATACGTCGAGAGAACTTCCAGGGCGTGGGCACGCTCCTCGGTCGGAGCCGCGAAGGCATGCAATTCGGGTTTCTCTTTTGCGGCGATCCGTTCGAAGTTCACGAGCGCGTCACGTGCGAGTTCGCGGTTATCGAGCCGCGAATACAGTTCGTACAGTTTCCACCACACCTGCGACGAGTCCGGCCGGATCTGTACTGCCTGCCAGTACGCCGAAACCGCAAGACGGAACCTCAACGTGGGCGAATACACCCCGCCCCGCTGTTGTTGCGAGATCGCGAACTCGGTCTCTGCCAACTGGCTGTAGGCATTTCCGAGAATGAAATAGGCTTCGTAACTCTGCGGCTCCACGGCCAACGTCTGGTTGGCGCTTCGCACGGCGATATACAGCATGGCCAACTGCTGCTGCACGGTTGTCGACGCTCGCACTTGGGCGATCACACCGGCCAGCATGCTCATATGTCGCGACCGCAAGAGATTCGCCGTGATGGGTGTTTGCGGCTGAGTGAAGTACCGTTCGTAAAATGTCGGACCTCGCGGCCAGGCGGCGCGCACGGAAAGCACGTCTTTCGAGTCACCGCGAAACGCTTCCTCGATGATGCCCGTCAGTCCCTCATCTTGGGAATCGATGGAGTCGGTTGCCTTGGTTCGAGCAAACAAGATCGTGCCCGCTCCAAAATGAGCGACGCGCCAGTCGTCCGGTTTGGACAGCAGGTCGTACGTTGTCACGTAGTCCGGAAGTCCGTCCTGCACGCCGAAGAGTCGCGGGGCCAGCGACGTCACCTCGAATTTGTCGACGGTCTGCTGCCAAACGCTCGTGTCGTAGGTGGCACTTCGGAGTGCCTTGCGAGTCTCGCGGTGGATCACGGCGATGTTCTCTTCGCCGTTGGCGAACAGCGCGATGCGACTGTCGATGAACGGCTTTTCGCCCGCCCACAACAGCACGTCGCCGTGGAACATGTTGAAGTTGAACGGCCGCTCGCCGCCGAACTTTTCCATGTCGTCTTCGGTCGCGCGGATGGCGGTTTGCAGGCTGGGATCAAGGCCGAAGCCAATCCGCCTGGCATTGGGACCGAGAAGTTCGCCGGAGATCAGCAGGTAGGCGATGCCCATGAAACCCAGCACGGTGACGGCGCGTCCGGCCCGCGAAAAGATCAACTCGCTCTTGGCCAGGGAATACGTCTGTCGAAAGTTGTCGACATATACGTCCTGCCCGCCGAGTCCGGCGAAGATCGCGGCCACCACCGCCAAGCCCGCCAATTCGTGGCTGCCCAAGACGGCCAATCCGCCGAGCCCCAGCACGACCAGCACGTGGCCCATGTCGAGCTGCTTGGCATTCAGAATAAACATCGCCACACAAACGCCGACCAGCGACAGCGCCACGATCGCGTGCAGATCGATGAGTTGCCAATACCGAGCATCGGTCAGCGGCAGAGTCCACAGGTAGGCCGTCCGAGCGGCCAGGTGTTGCTGCAACTCGGGGTATTCGACCGCATACAACGAATGAGCGGCCAACAGCGAATTCCAGCCGAACGGATTGAGCAACACCGCCACGCAACTCGCTCCGATCGCGATCCACAACTGCTTGCGTTGTTCTTCGGTCTGGCGACTCATGCCCAGCACTTGGCCGACGTAGTCACCGATGCCGTACAGCAGCAACGCCGCCAGCCCAACGAACATTCGCGGATCCATGTTGCACCACACCAGGAACAACACGGGAATCTGCCACGGGAGTTTTTCGTTCTCCGAGTGCTGTCGTTTGTGCAACAGATGAAACAGCACGACCAAGCCGAGCAGCGTGATCAATTCCGGCAAGGCCGTCAGTTGAGTGCCGATGCCGACCAGCAACGCTGCGCCGCAAATGCTGCCCCACCATGTGGGCAACTTGGGCCTGGAGATATGGACCATCAACCACATCAACACGGCGACAATCACGCCTCGCAACACGCCGACGGCCACAAACCCACCTGCCTGATACACGGCACCCATGATCAAATCGAACAGCCACGACAACTGCACCCAGGGACGTCCTTCCGCCGTGTAGCTGAAAACGTCTTCGCCCGGCGGCAAGAATCCGTGCTCCAGTTGATACAGCCCCGACTTGATGTGGACCAACGATTGGGTTTCCCCGATCTGCGTGAAGCCGTACAGCAGACCCAGCAAGACGACTGCCCACCGCAACATGAAATCGCCGCGGATGGCTTCTTCTTCGACCAATTCCGGAGTCAGCGGTTCCCACTCGGGCAAGCCTTCCGTCGAATCGGCCGGCTTTGGATCGGCATCGCCTGTGCCGCTCGCGCTGCCATCGACATCGCTGGGAGTGTCGTCAAACGAATTGTTGGGCGACTCGGCAGCGGATTCGGAGTCGGCGGATTGAGCTTCGGCTTCGTCTTTCGGAGTTGCATCTTCAGCGTGTGTATTCACCGTCAATCGCCTTTGTTTGTGATCTCTGTCGTCGTGGCGCAAACTGACTTGTTCGCTATCAGTTCCTACTCTATAGCCCAATTCGAGGGAAGCGAGCGTGAAACGACGCAGTAACGCCACCACCCGTAGCCACGCTCGCCAGAGCGTGGGCGAGCGTTGTCAAAATCCACGCTCTGGCGAGCGTGGCTACAAAACGTATGCAGTCGACTACGTCGTAATTCTCGCAGGCGCTGAATGAAAGTCGTCGCGATCCGTTGGGCGACGCCGCACCATGATCCAGGTCCGAGCACTCGTTGATGTCGCAGCCCATTCCACCCGTGACGCGAGCCGAAGGATGCTGCATCGGCTTGCTGGTCATCGCCGGTGTGCTGCTGCGAATCGATTGCCTGGAGTCCGTGCATGTTGAGCATTTCGACGAAGGCGTGTACGCGTCCAAGATCTGGTTTGGCTCCGAGGTGGATGGGCGATATCCGTTCCAACATCTCTACGCCCCGCCGCTGTTTCCGTGGTTGACCGAGTGGTCGATTTCGATTTTCGGCCCCACGTCGTTGGGCTGCATGTTTTGGAGTCTCGTGTTCGGATCAGCCACGATCCCCGTGATCTGGTGGCTGGGTCGCCGCTGGTTCGGACCGTTTGCTGGGTTGGTCGCGGCCGCGCTGGCGGCGGGGTCCGAATTCCACATCGTGTTCTCGCGCGCGGCACTGACAGACGCCACGCTCACGTTTTGGCTGGTGGTGGCGACGTGGCTGTGCTGGGAAGCTGTCGAGCGGATCAGTTGGCCGTGGTCAATGGTCGCCGGAATCGCCACGGGAATCGCTTGGTCGACCAAGTACAGCGGTTGGCTGCCGCTGGCGATCGGGCTGGCGGCGATCCTGGGTCAGCTGGTGGTTCAACCGCGAATCGCTCGGCCGCTCACTCTGCGGCGACTCGGAATCTGGTGCGTGACGGCGATCGTGGCTGCCGCCGTGTGGAGCCCCGTCTGGTGGGAACTCCAAGACAAAGGTGGTTACGCCGCGGTGGCCGAGAACCATCGAGGGTATCTGGTCGGACTTGCCGGCTGGTGGGAATCATTTTCCCGGCACGTGTCCATGCACCAGGAATTCGAAACCCTGGAATTCATCAATCGTGCGTTTTTCGTCACGTTGGGCTACTGGATCGTCGTCCGTTTCACGTGGAACGCCGCCGACAATTCCGCATTGCCGGGTGCCGATCGGTTGAAAGAAATCTGGTTATTGGTGATTGGGTTCGGGTTTCTGTACTCGCTGGCTCCCGGCTTTCCGGTTGTCGCGTGCGGGTGTCTTGCGGTTGGGTTCGGCATCTTCAATCGCTGGCGGAGCAGCGGTGACTCGATTGCCGATCGCGCAACATCGCCGGTGACGACGCCGGAATCGGACTTAGCGTTTTGGTTTGCCGCAGCGTGGTTTTGTGGACTGCTACTGACGACGCCTCTGTATCGGCCGTACCCGAGACTGGCTTTGCCAGGGTTGGCCTGTGCCTGGTTGTTGACCGGATCGTACTGTCGACAACTCATCGAACATGCCAGGTTCCGCGAGTTCAGCACGACACACTACGCGGACATGATTCGCAGAATCGCCGCGTGGATGTTCTTCGTGTTTGCGTTCTTTGTGACGACCATTCCGGGTGCTCGGTATGACGAGCGTTTGGCCGCGAGCAAAGTGGCTGACAAGATCAACTCGGTCTGCGGCGAAGGCTCGGTCCTCCTGGTACACGGACAGCCGGCGACGTTCTTTCACCTGCGTGCCGACGGTGCTGTTGCGGTGCCGATCGGCAGCCTCGACCAAGCATCCCAGGCAGACGGCCATCCGACCTACGTGATCACAACAGCCGACAGCTTCGCGAATGCGGCGAATCCGCAGCGGTTCACCGTCGTGAAGAAATTGGATCTGCAGCAGAGCATGCTTGTGCAATCCAATTCCTCGTCCACGAATCTCCGTCGACCGCAGCCGGTTTCGATCGTCGTGCTGCGCGTGAATGGTTGACGTCGCGTTTCACGTGAAACGCCGAATCCCGGCTTCTCGGTTTTTCAATGCGAAATTAGACTCCCGCCCGCTACGGCATGGATCAAGGATGACCCCACACGAACTCAGACGAGGCACAGGATGGCCAACGGCAATAAGAACGGCATGAAGAAACGACTCGGGCGAGGACTCAACGCACTGCTCGGCGATCCGGAATCAACCGCGAACGCACCAGCCGGCGATACACCCGCTGGTGAGGACCGCAACGCCGCCGCCCCCGCTCCGAAGCAAACGGTGGCCGTCGATCTCATCGACCCAAATCCGTTTCAGCCGCGCAAGGAGTTCTCCCCCGAATCGCTGGCGGAACTTTCCGAGAGCATCAAGCGGCACGGCGTCTTGCAACCAATACTGCTGCGACCCATCAACGGTCGCTTCCAATTGATCGCGGGCGAACGGCGTTGGCGTGCCGCCAAGGAAGCGGGGCTCGGTGAAGTTCCCGCACGCCTGTTGGAACTCGACGACCGCCAGGTGTGCGAAGCCGCCATCGAGGAGAACTTGAAGCGGCAGGATCTCAGCGTGTTGGAAAAGGCCCAAGCGTTTCAGGAATACCTGGACCGTTTCGAATGCTCGATCGAGGATCTTTCCAAGCAGCTCAGCATGAGCCGATCCAACGTGTCCAACATGCTGCGGCTACTTGAACTGCCGAACGCGGTCAAAGAGTTGCTCTCACGTGACGCAATTTCGCCGGGCCACGCGAGAGCGCTGCTGCCCCTGGACGAAGCCCAACAGTTGGAACTCTGCGCCCGCATCCAGAAGGAGTCGTGGTCCGTCCGCCAGACGGAAGCCGAAGTCCGCGCCGTGCAGAACGATGGCTCGACGAAGCCTACGAAACCGGCTGCGGAAAAACCGCCTGTTCCCGAGGCCTCCAACCATGTGCTGTCGTTGCAGAACTTCCTGCGAGATCAGCTTGGTCAACGAGTGGAGATCAAACTGTCGGCCAAAAACGCGGGCCGACTGATCGTGCACTTTGGCTCCAACACCGAATTCGAGCAACTGGTTCGTAAGCTCAAGAATGCTGCGTGAGATCGGACAAATGCTGGGAATCAAACCAACCGTCGATTTCGTGTTCAAGAAGCTCTTCGGTAGCCCGGAGAACGTCGGAATTCTTATTGGCTTGTTGAACGCGATTCTCAAACTGTCTCGGCCGATCGAACACGTCGAAATCGTCAACCCGTTCAGCTATCAGGAATTCGCGGACGACAAGCTCATCGTGCTCGACATTCGGGCCCGGGACCGTGCCGGACGTTGGCTGAACATCGAAATGCAGGTGTCTGCGGTCGCCGGGTTACTGAAGAGAATGGTCTATTACGTGTGCACGATGTACGCAGACCAATTGGAGTCCGGCGAGGACTACGTCGCGTTGCGACCGTCGATTTCAATCTGCTTGCTGGGCCATCTGCTGTTTCGCGACGACTCCATACCGCACCACCGCTTCCGTTTGGTGGACCCAGAGAACGAATGTGAGATTCCTGACTCGATCGAAGTGCATACGGTGGAGTTTCCGAAATACAATTTGAGCGAAGACTCGATTTCGGAGGCGACGGAAACCGAACAATGGGCGTTTTTCTTTCTCTACGCGAATCGACACGAGGCGGCTCGACTGCGGGAGTTGCTGCCGGGTGTCGAATTTCAGAATGCGATAACAGTGATCGAAACCATCGCTGCGAAAACCGAGGATCGGATGATGTACGACCAACGGGAAAAAGCTCAACGAGATGCTCAATGGCGACTCAACAGCGCACGTGAAGAGGGGCGTGAAGAGGGGCGCGAAGAGGGATTGAAACAAGGACGGGCCGAGCAGATTCAGTTGCTGCAACAACTCGTTGGTCAAGATGCGAGTTCAATGCCGAGCCTGCTGGAACAATCGATGGATGAACTTGCCGTGCGATTGGCTGAATTGCAGCAGAGCCTTCGTTCCCGAAACTCCGGCTGATTCGCAGCCCCTGCGAGCCGAGTCCATCTCTGCTGGATGTGCTCGCAGTCACACAAATTCCATTGATGCCGATAAACGAGAATCTTGCGATTGCCACGATTTAATCGCCGCGCACGACTTCTATGGATTAGCGCTTGAGATTCCGACGAACGGATACGTGGTCGTCGAACAAGGAAGACTCGCCCTACCATTCCGTAATCGCGATCAGTTGCTTTCCCAGCAAGCCATCTGCATCGACGATTCTTGACCAGCATTCACAACATGCCCCGGCAACCTCGCCAATCTCGTTCCTTCAGCCACTCGATTGGTCGAGCGAGGGGCCGTTGTCTCGCCCAAACACGGCCACTGTTGTTAGCTTTTGTTGCCGCCGCGCTGCTGGTGAGTCACGCCGAACAAGTCCGCTCCCAAACTCCGGAACCAACGTTCGGCGGATCTCGGAAAGTCTCGTCGTTCTATTCGGACGGAGGCGAAAAGAAAGACGGCTCGTCTCCAACGGCGTCCCCGCAAGTTTGCCGCCCAACCGGTATCGTGCCGAAACGCGCCAACGAATCCGAGCCAAGCGAAGTTCGCGGCGGTTCGAGCGACTTCAAATTGGTCGGTCACCTGGCGGAGTCGCTCACGAGCCATCGCAGGCTGCCGGTCGTTGGCGAGCGTCAATCGGAACCCATTCCACCACAATTGCGTACGGTGGGTTTTGAGGCTCCCAACACGACAGTAAACCTCCGTCCCTGCTCCTGTGGGCCAAGGATCGATTGGCGAGACGACCTTCGCTCGTTTTGGCCCGATGCGTGGGACGATGCCAAGTCGATCGCCAACCTCAACAATGGGTTAATCCTCGGCATGGGGCTCGCCGCCGCGATTGGAATGCGACAAGGACTGGACCAAGACGTCCGGACGTCCGTCGCACGGAATCCCGAGCGTTGGGGCAATACCAGCAATGTCCTCGGTCGCTTCGGAGACGTGCAGTATCAACTGCCGATCCTGGGGGCGATCTACGGTTACAGCTTGCTGGAACAGGATGAAGAGTTGCACGAATTCAGCAAGTCGATGTTCAGCGCCTATGCCATCACGGGCTTGTCGACCGTGGCGATCAAGGGCATCGCCAACACGGATCGTCCCACGGATGATTGGAACGGCGGCATGTTTGGATTCCCGTCATTCCATACGGCCAGCAGTTTTACGATGGCTGCGGTGGCCGACGAATACTACGGCCCCCGAGTCGGGATTCCGGCCTACGTGGTGGCCGGACTGATCGGGTGGAGCCGTATCGATGAACGCGATCACGATCTGTCCGACGTCGTTTTCGGAGCGGCCTTGGGCTTCGTGATCGGCAAAGCCGTTGCCGGTCGACATCTCCGCGGTGATTCTCGCGTTAAGATTCTGCCGTTCGTCGACCCCATCCAAGGCGGTGGCGGAGTGTTGTTCGACTTCGAGTATTGACCGTCATGTTCGACTACATCCAGCAAGTCTTCGCCGAGCATACTCAGTTGGCGTTCTGGCTGGCGGTCGTGTCGGTGGTGATGTTCGTCGGTGCGGCAGTTGCAGTCCCGCTGTTTGTGGCACGCATTCCGCAGGACTACTTCGTTGCAAAGCCACGGCAGTCGATCGCATCGAATCCGGTGCAGTTCTGGGCTTGGAGAATCGTCAAGAACTCGGTCGGCTGGGTGCTGATTGTGGCTGGGATCGTCATGCTGGTCCTGCCAGGGCAAGGGCTGTTGACGATCCTGGCTGGTTTGATGCTGGTCGATTTCTACGGCAAACGCCGTTTGGAAGTGTGGATCATCCGTCGCCCGACCATACACAAGTCGGTCAATTGGCTGCGGAGTCGGTCGAATCAAGCGCCACTTCAATTGCCGGGATCGGATGACTAATCCGCATCAAGTGAACGTGCGTTAATACGTGTGAGACTCGGCAGCTCACGCGATTTATTGCTGCTTGCCTTTGGTCAATTCCATGAACGCGGTTTCCAGATTCACATCTTCCTCGCGAAACAGCGACATCCGAAAACCGGATTCGATCAGCAGCGAAGGGATGAAGCTGTAGTCCAAGACGTCTTCCGCCAGCGTGACGATCATCATGCCACCCTTGATCGTGACACCGTCCACCTCGTCGTGTGATTCCAGCAACGCGGCCGCTCGTTCCTCGTTTTCGTTGACACGCACGTGCAACAGAATCCGCTGGCGAGCCTTGCGCATCACTTCGTCCACGTAGCCATCGACGATCATCTCGCCCTTTTCAATCATGCCGACTCGCGTACAGACGTCGGCCAGTTCCGGCAAGATGTGACTCGACACGATCACCGTCTTGTTCATTTCGCCGAGCCGTTTGAGCAGGTTGCGGATCTCGATGCGCGCCCGCGGATCCAGACCACTCGCCGGTTCATCGAGCAGCAACACCTGCGGCTCGTGCAGCAGAACACGAGCCAGCCCGATGCGCTGCGTTTGGCCTCGGGAGAGCTGATTCACCATCGCGTCGCGTTTGAACGACATGTCCACCAACTCCAGCTTTTCCTCCGCGACCTTTCGCCGCGCGGACGCGTCGATGCGATACGTGGCCGCGAAGAACTCGAGGTATTCCAGCACGGTCATGTCGTCGTACACGCCGAAGAAGTCCGGCATGAAACCGATCAAGCGGCGAATGGCCTGCGGGTCGGTGTAGATGGATTTGCCGCAGACGTACGCCTCGCCGTAATCCGGGTTTAGCAACGTGGCGATCATGCGCATGGTGGTCGTTTTGCCGGACCCATTGGGGCCGATAAACCCAAACACGTCGCCTTCTTCGAGTTTCAAGTCGAGGTTATTGACCGCGATCAAATCGCCGTAGCGTTTCGTCAGTTGTTTGCATTCAATCACGAATCAGCAACTCCGAGTGAAAGGGCGGACGTCAACAATGCTCGTATCAGATCAAATTACGAAGTGCCAGCGTCCGATAGGGGTAGGAACGGTCGAGGGTCTGGCAATTTTTCATGGCGAGCAAGCGGCATGAGTTTTGTTGTCCGCCAATCCCCAGAACTGGT
>JAQBZS010000077.1 GCA_027622115.1 Planctomycetota bacterium
AAACGTCACCCCGCCAAATCTGAAAGCCGTAAGCCTGACGCCCAAGTCCTCAATTCGCGTGTTTTTTGAGAGGAGTTCAATTCGTCTACATCACTGGAAAACGGGAACCGCTCGGTCGTCACCCTTTTGAATTTCGAGCGACGTCATTGATTCGGCGTGCCATAGAGAAACGCGCGAGTCGAGAACTTAGGGGGTCAGGCTTACGAATTTCAGATTTGGCGGTTTGCCTTTGTTGATGAATTCCACTTCGAACGCCCGCCAAATCTGAAATACGTAAGGGACGGCGCTGAAATTAAACCGGCATTTGGCATGCGAGTTACCGTAGCTGGATTCGCCAGAATTCAGCCGGATCGAGACTGAATTCTGGAGAATCCAGCTACTATTTCAGCGTCGCCCCTTAATTGTTCAAGTTGTTTCGGCTTCGTCCCTAAGCCAGACCCCACTTCGTCGCAGAACTTTGCAACATTGGAGCGAACAATGCCCAGCCCCGGCCAAAACGGTCACCACGCGATTTCTTGCACGATCGTCGCTCGGCCGTTCTTCAAGACCACCGGAATCAAGACTTCAGTCTTCCCCTTCGACTGCCGGAGTTTCAATTCATTGAGCGACTCGGAACGAATCCGGATGCGAATCGCTCCGTCGATCTCGATCCAATTCTGGTCCAGCGGCACGACCTTCGTTCCCACGCCCGCTCGGAACCACAGGTTTTCCGGCAGCGTTTTGCCCGTGACGGTGATCGTGCGTACGAAGGATGGGAATTTGCCGGAGATCGGTTTTGGAAAATCCTCGACGTCGAATTCGCCGATCGTATAGCGAAACGTGGGGCGACCGTCTTTGTCGATGCGATAGCCGCGGAACTTGAAGCCGCGCTGGCGGCCCGGTAGTGACGGCCAGTCCGCCGTGAGTGACTCCAAGAATGCCAGCGGTGCCGTTGGTTCCAGTCGCACGATGTTGTCGCCGAGCGGTCCTTGGTTTCCGGGGCCTCGACCGATCCAGTGCTTGCCGGCGTTGATGAATTGGTTCTGCCAAATCAGCGACAAACCCATTCGCTCGGCATCGAACGTCAGGTTGGCGAGTTCCGGATAGCCGACCGCGATACCGCGTGGAGATGTGTCGCCGATGAAGTTGCGGTAGATGATCGGTCGATCTTCCGGTTGCAATTCGATGACTTGGCCGGTCTGCAAGCCGGACGGCGTGCGGGCCTTGGTGCCGTCTTCCAAGTACAACCAGATCGCCGCGATTTGTTTGAGCGAATGGCCGTCCATCACCTTGGGCAGAATCGACCGTCCGCGCGGCCAAGCTGACGGCATGCGAGTGCCGGGGCGATAGGCGCCCGGATTCAACATGTACCGCTGAAACCAATCCTGGCGAAGCCGAGTGGTCATCTTCGTCAAGTCCATCGCCTGCAACCCGGTCGAGGCGTACTTGTCAAAGTAGTGGCACTTGATGCACGACAGAGCCTTGTCACCCACCATGTTTCGAGCGATCGATTTGACACGATGGACCGGTTCGTCGAATTCCACGGTTTCAGCCTTGGTCTTCAGGTCTACCTTGGCCAACGCGTCGATGATGCCGCCGACGTTGGCTTCGCCGAACTTGGGCATGCGAGTCAACATGTAGGGTCGGTCCTGGGCTCCGTTTTGCATGACGTGCTTGAGCCATGCCGCGTTCAGCTTGTCGCCGACACCATCCAGCGCGGGCGGAATGCGGCCTTCGTCGCCCATCTCTTGGATCGACGTCAGGAACAGCGAATTGCGTTTCTCTTCCGGACCGCCAATCTTGTCGCGAGCGTGGCAGGCATAACAGTTCAGCGTCGTCATGGTTTGCGCGACGATTTGTTGCGGTGACGGCGGAATCGAATCGGCGATCTCGCCCACCACGGCTGCGAGAGCCTTACGTTGCTGTGCGTTCAGCGAATAGTTCGGAACGCCGGACGGTTTCTCAGCCAGACAACCACCCGTCTGCTTGAGTTCGTGCAGCGGCTTTGCGGTGGACGTGCTTGCGAGTCGCGCTTTGCCGAGGTCCAACTGATGACAGGCGGCGCACCCCGCCGATTGAAACAGCACTCGGCCATCGGCAATCAGTTTCTCGTCAAGCTTGAGGCCTGCTTTCGGCTGCGGCGGCACGCGAGTCGACGTGACGATGCCGGCCACGTTTTGTCGCCCCAGGCCGGGCCCTTGGAATTCGAGCGACAGGCTTTCGTCCCCGCCCTGCTCGAAGTAATCGACCACGAAGGCGTGAGCCCCTTTCGTCAATGTGAGCTTGCCGGCTTTCACTTGATGTGGATGCACGCCGTCGGCGTTTACGACTTCCTGGCCATTGATCGTGAGTCGGCTGCCGTCATCCGATCCCAGGAAAAACGTGTATTCGCCATCTTGAGCGATCTGCAAGAAGCCTTCGAAACGCAGGCCGAATTGCTCCTTCCGAGCCGCCGGTGCCACGTTGATGCCCACGGCACCGCCTTCCGACTTCGGCTTCAGCGCGCTGAAGTCTGGGAGTTTTTGCCAACTGCCTTCGTAGTACTTGAACCGCACGTTGGGTTCGACATCGATGTCCTTGAGAAAGTAGTGCGCGAGATCCGCGGCTTCCTTGTCGTTCAGCAGCAAGCTGGGCATGCGGCCCGACGGACGAACTTGATGCGGATCCTTCAGGAACTGCGTCAAGCTGTTGATGCTGTATTTTGCGTCCGGTTGACCCAGCGGCACCGATGTCGCCAACGCCTCGGCCTTGGGCTTGCGGGATCCGTGACACGCCACGCAGCCGATTTCATGAAACAACTTATCGCCTCGATTGACCGCGCCGCCGTCCGGCGGAGTCTGCACCAACACTCCCGTCGATGCCAAGAAGTGGACCAGTGCTTCGACGGCCCGGCGTTTTTCGTCAACCGGCTTGCCCGCAAACACATCCGGCATCGTCGCACCGGGTTTCACCGCGTGCGGATCGAGCAGATACTTCCGCAAAAAGTCGACGGTGACTCGCGAACCCACGGTCGTCAATACGGGTGCCGTTTTGGGTTTGATGACGTTGACGGAATCGGTCTTGTGGCAAGACGCGCAATTCAATTCGCCGACTAGCATCCGCCCGGCCGTGACCGCATCCAAGTGTGGTTGGCCGTGGAATCGTTCGAAACCGGTAACCACGGGAGCGGCTGCGGCATTGAAGCTCGTGCCCACGCAGGTCGCGGTAATCAGGACGGCGGTTGCGAATCGGGGGACGCTCCACATGCTGTGTTCCTCGGGTGGAATTCAGAGACGTGTCATGCTCGGTCAATTTTCCCGGACGCAAAGCTCAAAGCACGATGATCTTCAACACATAGAAGAAGAACACGGACAGCAGCGCGCCCGCCGGAATCGTGATGGCCCAACTGGCCACGATGTCTCGCATCGTCCGCAGATTGAGTGCCGCGAGGCCCCGGGCGAAACCGACACCCAACACCGCGCCCACCAGTGTGTGCGTTGTGGACACCGGCAAGCCGAACGGCAACACCGATGCCAGCAAGATCGTGACGGCCGCCGCAAATTCGGCGCAGAAACCGCGACTGGGAGTCAGTTCCGTTATCCGTTCACCCACCGTCTTGATCACTCGCCAACCCCACGTCGCGAGGCCGAGTACGATACCCACTCCACCAATCACCAACGCCCAGGGTGGCACGGCCGATTCGTTGTTGATCACGCCGTCGTGAACCGCCTGCCAACCCGCCGACAGTGGCCCGATCGCGTTGGCCACATCATTGGCTCCGTGTGCGAACGCCACAAAACACGCGGTCAACACTTGCAGGTAAACGAAGATATTCTCGACCTTCCGCAACTCGTGTGAATCGGTGCCTTTTTCCGTCCGCTTGATTGCGACCGTGTGCATGGACTCCAGTTGGTCCAGCAATTGGACGGCATCTTGATTCATGGAGTCGTCGGTATTCGCGCGGACTCGTTTGAGATGCATGATGGCCTTGCCCAGCGAGCGAGCGACGTCGGCATGCAAGAGTGGATTCGAAGTGTTTCCCGGTCCGGCTTTTACGTCTCTCAATAACCACTTCGTCACGAACGCCCCAATCAAGCCCAACACCACCGCGACCGCGATGGTGGTGGCCACGGCGTGCGGAGCGAAGGGGTCGATGTCAAATCTCGAATACAACGGCTTCAGGCCCTTGTAGGCCGTAACGCCGCACAACACGACCAGCACCCAAAATACCAACAGCGGTGCCATTTCCCGCGCGGCTCGCACCGGGTCACGCTTGTAGAACACCGTTCTCAAAATGACCGTGAACATGGCGTAGGCAATCGCGCCCGACATGATCGGCGAGACAACCCAGCCGACCGTAATCAGCCCTACCTTCGACCATTGAATCAAATCGACACCTAGCGAAACGCAACCAAAGCCCACGACGGCTCCGACGATCGAATGTGTGGTGGAAACTGGCCACTGCTTCCATGTGGCGATCAACAACCATGTGCCTGCCGCCAACAGCGATGCGATCATCCCACATCCAAGCACCAGTGCCGCTTCTTCCTTGCCATAGATCTTTGTCAGATCCGCTGGGTCGAACATCTTCTTCCGCACGGTTTCGGAGACGTTCGAGCCGACAATCACGGCTCCGAGGAATTCGAAGATCGCCGCGAGAATCACGGCTCGGCGCAACGTGAGTGCTCCCGAACCGACGGACGTGCCCATTGCATTGGCCACGTCGTTCGCCCCAATGTTCCAGGCCGCGTACAGGCCCGTGAAGAGCAGCAATCCCAGCAAGAATGTTTGCGTGTCAATCATCGTCGATGGTCTTTGAGACTTCGGCCGGACCGACTGATGCGGTGAACGGCCCTGTCAATGAGTTCGTCGTCCATGTATGTGCGTCTTGCGACCGGTGGTGCCCAAGCAAAAGTCGCGGCACGAGGTCTACTTCGCGTCGAGAATCATGTTGATGCTGTCGGCCAAGTTCTCAGCCGTGTTCGACAGTCCTGAAAGCGTCGCCGTGAGCCGCATCCATAAATGGAATTCGCCGATCGACATCTCGGTATCAAGGGCATAGATGCCGCGGACCAATTCGTGAGCCACGACATCGGCTTCGTGTTCGGCAAAAGCGACATCGCGGGCCATACCGCGGATTTTCTCGGCCTCGGCACCGCCAAAGCCGGTCTCCATCAATTCGTCCAGTTCGTCCACGATCGATCCCACGAGATCGAGTGCTTGCATGCTTACTTCGCGAAACTTGCGGAACGAATCCTTTAAGCCAGCTGGAATCGTGAGCTTCTTCATGGTCAGCAACACGCACACGTCTTCCGCGATGTCGGCCAGCGAGTCTTGTTGCGACAAAATGCGCAAGACTTGCCCGCGATTCACGGGCATGAAGAAGCGTCGCAAGATGTGGTTGCGGATGTCGTCTCGAATTTGATCGGCTTCGTGTTCCAGCCGAGACACCTCGTTGGCGAGCGGTTGCAGTTGCTCGAACGCGCCGCGCTCAAAGGCATCGAGCGCTTCACCCATCTTGACGGCACATTTCCCGACTTGGTCCATGTGTCGCTGCAGCAAATTGAACGGCGAGCGACCGAAAAGTTTGGCGATGGTGCTCAATGCGATCCTCCTAGATCGGCTTTTTGATGGCGACGCGACTTGCATCGGCGTGACGGACTTCAGATGGCGGCGGAACTCTATGAGCAATCGCGCCAGACTTCCACGCTGTCGGTGCCGACGGTAGCCACCTTCGCCAGACGGTGGTTTCGCGCACCGTCGAAGACAACTCGCAACAAATAACCGCACGTTTGCAAAAACTTGTTGACGCTGGGTTTGGTCCCTGATGATCCTGAAAACAGTCCATAATTGGGGAGCAGTCGATTGTTCGCCCGAGGAGTCGGCGAGAAATCGGCAAATCGTCGTACAAGTCAACATTGAGCGTGCAGTGAAGTAAATCGTGTTCAAGGCAAAACCGGATGCTTTTTTGCAAAGTCCGTTGAGCCCTCCGCTTCGAATTCGTTTCTAAAACCAATACGATCGCTACGCCTTTCCCGACAGCCCAAGAACGGCTCGGGAGATTTGGTATCCGCCTTTTTGGCCAGGAGTCCGCAATGCAGTACGTCGGTAGAAGTCTTCGGAATTCCACGAAACAAGGTTCGACCGTCGCAGCCGCCGTGACCGGCCTGTCGCTGTTTGGGGCTGTTCTGGCCGCGTTGTTCTTTTTCGGTGCGAACGACGCTCCGATCGAGTCACAATCAGACGATACCGCAGCTCGCTCGGATCGCGACGTGATCCCTGCGAAACCGAAAGCTCTCCCGTCAAAACCCGCACCAGCCGAATCATCGCTGCGGCTCGCGCAATCCAATCCGACAAACGCGCCAAGCATAGAGTTGCCGCCGGTTGTGCCCGCGGCGACACGCCAATCGACTCGCGATTTCGTGCAGGCCCAGTTGGCAGCCGGAGAATTCGGACCGGCTCTGGAGACCGCGAAGTCCGAGATCGATCCGACACGTCGCGCCGAATTGATTCGTGAAATCGTTCGTGCCCAAATGAAGGCACGCGATTTTGACGGTGCGTTGATGGCGATTCGCCAAGCGGCTCAATGTGCGAACTGTGACTTGGGCGAGACATTTGCCGAGCGAGCCACTGAAATTGCTTTGGCCGGCGGTGCAATGGGTGCCGATTTCACCGAACTCCGCGACTTGATCATGAACGAGACTTCGGGTTCGTGGGAAGAAGTCGACGGCACCGGCGGAACGATGTCCGAATTCAGCACGGGCGTGTTCGTGGACCCGAACGGCTTGATGCAGGAACTCACGCAAGAAGAACGCAGCGGTCGACTCAACGCTTTAGGTGCCCGCGCACGCAAGGCGGCTCTCAACCAGGACATGTCGCAGTCCGCGCCGCTGCGGTTGGTGTCACTCACCAGACTTGAAGCGGCAGTCGCTCGACGCTTGGCCCGTGGCCTGCCGGTCGTCGAATCCATGAGACACTTGGCGGGCTTGTCCAAAGTCACGCACATTTTTGTGTATCCCGAAGATGGTGAAGTCGTCATCGGTGGCCCTGCCGAGGCGTGGCAATTCAACGCGGCGGGACTTCCCGTTGGCGTCGAAACCGGTCGTCCCACGTTGCAACTCGACGATCTCGTCACGGTACTTCGAGTGTTCTCGGTCGGCGGCGAAAACGTTTACCAATGCTTGATCAAGCCGACGCCAAAAGGCTTGCACGACATTCAAGACTTTGTCGCTAGGACCAGCACTCGCCCGCTGCGTCCCGGACAAGTGCGTCCGTGGGTGGAACAACTGCAACAAGCACTCGGCATGCAAGACGTGCAGGTCAACGGCGTTGCCAATGATTCGCGAGTGGCCCGAGTCATCGTGGAAGCCGACTATCGCATGAAGATGATCGGCGTCGACCGGCTCGAAGGTGCCACCGGAAAAGACAGTTACTTTGATCACCTCACCGCCGAAGAACGCCGCGCGGAGCAGGGCAACAACAGCTTGGCCATGCGATGGTGGCTGACGATGAAGTACGACTCCGTGCAGCACAGTCCCAAAAAGGACGTCTTCGAAATCAACGGCGCGTCGGTGCTGTGTCTGTCCGAAGACGAACTCATCACGCGGCAGGGACAGCGAGTCCACACCGGCAAAACAAAAGGTGCCAATCACCAGTTCGCCAACAGTTTCACCAATCACTACGCGCAACTGGCGAAGAAAGACTTGGTGTTCGCCGACTTGCAAAACATCTTCGACCTGTCGCTGGTGGCGTCGCTGATTCAGACTCAGCACCTGGACCGTCAAGCGGGTTGGGACAGTGGAGCGTTCGGATTGGGCGGCAGCTATCGCCCGCAATCGTATGAAGTCCCGCGACAGGTCATGACCGTCGCCAATCACCGCGTTTACAACGGTCGAGACATCATTGTGCAAGCCGCTGGTGGCGTGGAAGCGGACTTCATCAAGATGCTGCGTCTGCCCAAGATGTTGGCCTCGAACACCGAGTTGGCCTCGATCTCGCGGAACGGCAAAGCTCCGAAACTTCCTGCCGGACGTTGGTGGTGGGATGCAGCGAGCGAATAGCGTTTGACTCCGACTTGGAACAGCAGTTCATGGGACGCGGTGAATGCCGCGTCCTTTTTTATGCGCTTCTCGCTGTCCGGGGTCAGGCTTACGTCTTTCAGAGTTGGTGGGCGTTGGACGCGAAATTCATCGAGAACGTCACCCCACCAAATCTGAAAGTCGTAAACCCGATCCCCAAGTCCTCAATCCCCGCGATTCTTGAATGAGTTCAATTCACCGATGTCGCCGCGAGACGGAAACCACTCTGCCGCCACTCTGTTGATTTTCGGGCGATCTGATGGTTCGACGTCTATTCGAAAAACGCGCGAGTCGAGAACTTCGGGGTCAGGCTTAGCGGTTTGACGTTGTTGGTGAAACCAAAGTCCAACGTCCGCCAAATCTGAAATACGTAAGCCGAACCCCGATCCCGCAACCTACGTTCCGCAGAACGTGCGATAGCACTGGCCCGGTGGCGGGGGCGTGCGATAGTCGGCGGATGCTTCGTTGCGTTCAAACGGCGACGATAAAACTTCCAAGTGGCGATGCATGACCGACAGATCACCGTCTTCGGTTGCAGCCGCGAGTGCTTCTTCGACTCGATGATTACGAGGAATCACGACCGGATTGATGGACCGCATCAGCGCCCGAGTCGAATCGGTAGTCGCTCCATCACGATTCAAGCGGTCTCGCCAGCGGGAATACCAGACTTGGAATCGCTCGTCGACGTAGGGACCGTCGGTTGGTTGTTCGCGTTCGGTCAGATCGTCAAAGGTATTCGTGAAATCCGCCTCTGCCGTCTGCATCCATTCGAGCAGCTCATCGATCAACTCGCGATCGTCGTCCGCTTCCGACGTCAGTCCCAGCTTCCGCCGCATTCCCGCCAGCCAATGCCGGTCGAAGATCGCCGCGTAGTCGCTCAACGCTTCCATCGCCAACTCGACGGCTTTGTCCTCGTCCGCGTCAAGCAGCGGCAACAGCGTCTCGGCAAACCTCGCGAGATTCCATTGCGCGATTCCCGGTTGATTGCGATAGGCGTAACGCCCGCCGTGGTCGATTGAGCTGAACACCGTTTCGGCGTGGTACACGTCCATGAACGCGCACGGTCCGTAGTCGATGGTTTCGCCGGAGACCGCCATGTTGTCCGTGTTCATCACACCGTGAATGAATCCGACGAGTTGCCACTTGGCGATCAAGGCCGCCTGCCGTTCAATCACCGCTCGAACAAAATCCAGGTATTTCTGCGCGGAACCGGCAATCTCCGGCTCATGACGCGCGATCGTGTAGTCCGCCAACGCGCGTAGGTTCGCTTTGTCCCCCTGGGCAGCCAAGAACTGAAACGTGCCGACGCGAATGTGACTCGCCGCCACGCGGGTCAGGATGGCACCCGGCAACGGCGTCTCGCGTTGGACCGTTTCGCCGGTTGTAACCACGGCTAGACTGCGGGTGGTGGGGATGCCCAGCCCGAACATCGCTTCGCTGATGATGTACTCGCGAAGCATCGGCCCGAGCGCGGCGAGCCCGTCCCCGCGGCGCGAGTACAGCGTCGGACCCGAGCCCTTGAACTGGATGTCGACGAGCTGGCCGGACGGCGTCCGCTGCTCGCCCAGTAGAATGGCACGACCGTCGCCTAGCATTGTGAAGCCGCCGAACTGATGGCCCGCATACGCCTGGGCAATCGGTCGAGCCCCCGGTGGAAGTTCCTGCCCGGCGAACACTGCCGCCGCTGCGGCATCCGACAGATCGTCGAGCGATAAGCCAAGTTCCGCAGCCAACGCGTGATTCAACACGGCGACTCGCGGTTCGCGAAAATTGACTGGGCGGGCATCGCCGAACAGCACGTCCGGCAGTTGGCAATAGGTGTCTTCGAAGTTCCAACCAACGGTGCTTAACTGGCTGCTGTATGTCATCAATGCCCCAGGGATTGTTGTCTCATCGCGTTTCAACAGGCGCGGTGAATTCCAAGTCCTTTGGCGATTCACGCCGATCGGCAATTCGGCTCGCGGCCGAACACCGGTCGCGAATCGGAGTTTGCAGGCAGTTCGAGTTTATCGAATGATGACTTCCGGCAATTGGATGAAGCGAGGCTTCGCTTTATCGTTGTCCACCTCGCGTCCCAGCTTCGCCTCTCCCGCAAACTCGTTGTAGTAGTCGGCGGTACGCAATCGCTGGAAATGCGGCAACTTAAAGAAACTGGGTTTGTGCCGATAACTGTGATCGCGAATGCCGTCGCCTCGGTTTTCCGGGCCAACAAAGTGCGCCAACTCGTGGACGATCGTGTTGGTTATGACTTCCAGCGTATAAGCGCCCAGGACTTTCGTAGCCATATAGATGGCGTCCATTCTCAAACCGTTTCTCGCGTTCACCGGCGGTCGCTTTGTCCGCGAGTCGACTCGTGTGAATCCTCCGAAGTACGTAAATGCGAGGTGCTGATCCTTTGGATTTTGCTTTGTGGGGTCGTACTGAAAATAGCCGGTTCCAATCAGGGTCATCTGCGAAAAGTGTCCGATGCACATGCGCATGTTTTGAAAAACCCGGCGAACGAACTGGATTGCGCCGAGTTGCCGAGGTTTCGGTAGTCGAATGATGTCAAAGTACTTGTCGACCAACACGAAATCGCGTCCGGCGGCATCGAGTGTCAATTCGATGGCCGTGTTTTGGATCACATGCTCGGCTCGATCCAACGTTCGGAGTGCGGCGTGTATCCAGCTCATTGCCTCGGGCAGCTTCGCGTACACGGTGTGCATTTCCGCCAGGCGATCGAATTCCGAAACGGAACCTGGAGCACCAGCTGTCGCGGTACCGGTGGTTTGCGCATTCGCCCGTTCTTGAAATTCGCCGAGTTTGATAATTGTGCGGCGTTCAGGATCGACGCGTCCATCCGTCCCACCCCAGCCGAACTGCTTGACTTGAAATTCCGCAATGGCCTTTCGCGTTTTCGGCCCACACAAACCATCGACGGCCAAAAGCGGAAACGGACCACCCGATTGTTTCGGCACTTGATTCAACGCCTCTTGAATGGTGGCGACGTCGTCCTTGATGTTTCGGCCGTTTGCACCAACCGATGCGGAAATCGATAAGTCCGAGATCGCGTCGATTGCCATCGATCGACACTCACCATCGGCGCAGCGTGCGCAAGCAAGATCGTCGCTCATATTCGAACCTCGTTGGAGACTTTGGCAAAACGCGGGCACCACGCGACCGCATCTGTTGAGTATCGCCTGAGAGATCCGAGCAAACAACGTGAATCAGCGTGATCCAATGTCGGCGGCGACTTTGTCATGCCGGCTTGGAATGTTTGTCTCGGCGGCTATTCCACCGTCACGCTCTTGGCCAAGTTCCTGGGCCGGTCGACGTTGCAGCCGCGATTCACTGCAATGTAATAGGAAAGCAGTTGCAGCGGGATCGATGTGACCAACGGTTGCAAGTAATCCTCGACATCCGGGACGAAAATCACGTCGTCCACCAAGTCGGCCACTTTGGTATCACCCTCGCAAGCGATGGCAATCACCGGTCCCTTGCGTGCTTTCACTTCTTCCAGGTTGCTCATCACTTTGGGATAGATGCCGCCTCGCGGAATTACGAAGACGCTCGGCGTAACTTCGTCCACCAATGCGATCGGTCCGTGCTTCATCTCGGCGGCTGGATAGCCTTCGGCGTGGATGTAGCTGATTTCCTTGAGCTTCAGCGCGCCTTCCAACGCCACCGGGAAATTGTACAGACGCCCGAGATACAGGAAGTTGTTGAATTGGGAATACCGCGACGAGATCTCTTCAACCACTTCATTACATTTCAGCGTTCGCTCGATGATTTCCGGCATTTCCTTAAGCCGCGAAATCATGCGCTTGCCGGCGGGGTAAGACAGATGCCGCATGCGTCCGAAGAACAGCGCCAACAAAGTCAGCACCGTCACTTGCGAAGTAAACGCCTTTGTGGACGCTACGCCGACTTCCGGACCCGCGTGCAAGTAGATGCCGCCATCAGCTTCGCGAGCAATCGTTGAGCCGACGACGTTGCAGATCGCCAGCGTGGGATGTCCCTTCCGTTTGCATTCCCGCAGCGCGGCTAGCGTGTCGGCGGTTTCGCCGCTTTGAGTGATCGCGAACACCATCGTGTTGTCTTCGAGCGGTGGATTGCGGTATCTCAATTCGCTGGCGTATTCAACTTCCGTCGGGACGCGGGCGAATTCCTCAAGTAGATATTCGCCCACGAGTCCCGCGTGCCAACTGGTGCCGCACGCGGTCAGCACGATGCGATCGATCCGCCGCAATTGTTGCGGGTCGAGATTGAGGCCGCCGAACACGGCCGTCGCCTCGTCTTCGTTGAAACGACCGCGCATGGCGTTGGCGATGGTTTGCGGTTGCTCAAAGATTTCTTTGAGCATGTAGTGTTCGAAGTCGCCGAGGTCCGTGTCCGTCGAGACCTGATCCAGCGTGTGAATGTTGGGGGACAATTGACCGGAATCGCGATGTCGCAGATCGATGCTGGTCGTCGTCAAAACCACCATCTCGTGGTCCTGCAGATAGATGACCTCGTCGGTGTAGCCCACGAGTGGACTGGCATCGCTGGCGACGTAGTATTCGCCTTTGCCCACGCCGACAACCAACGGACTGCCGGCGCGTGCCGCGATGATCACGTCGGGCAGGTCACGGAACATCGCCACGATTCCGTATGTGCCCTTCAGCTTGGAAATCGTGATTTCCAACGCCCGCACGTAGATCTCGGTGCCTTCCGCGTCGTCGCTGAGTTTGAGTTGTTCTTCGACATGATGTGCCAATAGGTGTGCGACGACTTCCGTGTCGGTCTGTGATCGAAACACGAATCCCAAGGCTTGCAGCTTGGTGCGCAGTGTCGAGTAATTCTCGATCACGCCGTTATGGACAATGACGACTTCGCCGTTTCCGCCGACATGCGGATGCGAGTTTACGTCGGTGGTTTCACCGTGCGTGGCCCAGCGCGTGTGACCGATGCCGACCGACCCCGAGATCGGGTCACTCTCCAGCAGTTTTTCAAGTTCTTGGACTCGACCGGCCCGCTTTCGGCACTCGATCCGATCACCCTGATGGATTGCAATCCCGGCACTGTCGTAGCCGCGGTATTCCAATCGTCTGAGTCCTTCGATCAACAAATCCGTGGCGTCACGAAACCCAACATAACCAACGATTCCGCACATCGTGGTGCTCCATGCAATGACGCGATCGAGTCGCGGCGCGGTCCATGCGCGCGAAACCAAGCGAAATGATGAGTGAGGAGAATGCGGATCGGAATTCCGCGGAAATGATTGAGGCAGGTCGGAGAGAGAGGATTCGCCGTGGAGAATTGGAGAGGGGCGGGACAATAAGCCAGACGCAAAACTTCGGTCAATCTCAGTCCAGCATCGCGTTCCAGACGACATGAGTCGTGGCGGGCGTTCGAAAAGGCTCCAACGAATTAAC
>JAQBZS010000078.1 GCA_027622115.1 Planctomycetota bacterium
TAAAACCGCTTGCGAAACACACACCCCCAAAATCGCCGCATAAACCATCGAATGGGCCGATTTCACCCCGTTCAACCACCGCTCTTTGCCGATACTTGACTTCCAGCGGAATCCGGTGGGAGCCAATTGTGAGCACGAAATCGATTTCCGGTTCATCACCTCGTTCCGGCATCCATGAAAGCTGTATGCCCGTCAGGTCGGATAAATAAATAGTATCCGATGGCGCTCTCAATGATGTGTCCGGCGATGGTTAAGATCGATTCAGGGCACGACTGCAATTCATCCGGCGATAAGGGAACGCGTTCTTGCAATGCGGCTTCGCGCAGAAAGTGATCGCAGAGACAGAACTTGTCCGGATTCGACTGCTTTCTCAACGCGGCTTCGAGTGCAGGAATCCTTCTCAGCAACAGCGAATCTTCCAAGAATCTGAGTGCATCTACGACGGCATTCTTGCTAACACCGGATTGAAAGACGGAATCGAGTTGCTGTTGTATTGCGTCCGGCCGGACCACTTGCCCGGCATATCGACAAACTCGCCGTAGAACTTCTTCCACAACACGGATATCGCGGTTTGCACCGAATTGCCCGGCTTTCAAATCACGCAACAGCGTTCGCTCGACCACGATCGAAACGATCTGATCGGCGTAATCCGTTCGGTCCAGCCCCGTTGCTTTGTGGATGATCGGGTAGCCGCCGAAATCCGAAAAGTGTCGAAACGCTTGCAGAATGGCGCGCCGGTTCTTTGAGACATGCTGCTGCAAGTCTTTCCAGAAACGAATGCTGCACCATAAATCACCGGCCCCATTTGTTTGGAATGGATCGAACACGGCATCTCCGCGAATTCCCGCGATCTCGCGTAGTCGCAGCGAGCCCAGTTCGAGGATCGAAAGCCGTCCGGCGAGACTGTCTTGCCCCCGCCCAATTCTCAGTGCCGAACTGCCCGTGACCATTGTCTTGGCCGCTCGACCGTCGACCAAAAACTTCAGTTGAGCCTCCCATGCGAATAGATTCTGTAATTCATCAAAGAAAAGGTAGATTGTTTCTCCGTCATTCGATGCAGCATTGATGGACTGTTTAAGGACGTTGTCTTCGTACCATCGAACAACTGCCAACAACGGATCCTGAAAAGCTCCAATGCTCGGCAGGTCATCGAATTGGACACGAAGAATGTTTCTTGGTGGAATCTGCTCAAGATTCAGTAACTCATCAATCAGTTGGAGTTGAATCTCGGTCTTGCCCACCTGCCGAGTTCCTCGGATGGCAACCACTGGCGCAATCCCGGATTCCAATCGTTTTCGGCATTCCGCGAATGCCCACCTTCGATACGGCTCGGTACGGCGCATCGCATTGCCGGACCACCAAGGATTGAGGTCATTGATCGCTCGAACCAATTCTTCCGGCAGTCCGCCAAGCGGTGCTGAGTCGAAGAGCGGTTTGGGCTTTCGCGAACACTTTGCGAGCGATGAAACGGCTCGCCAAAATTCGTGTTTCGTCAACTTGCGGCGAGCCCGTCGTCTGAACTGGGCGTGCAGATCATCAAATCGACGCGTGTACGGAATTTGGTCGCGGTTTCCAATCCCGTCGGGAAAGAGTCGAAGCACTTCAAGTTTTTCAGCGGATGTCAACTTCGGAACAGGCGTGCCGCGACGACGCTTTTTGCCACCGAGACCACCTTGCTTACCGGCACTCGACAACCGACGCCAGAACTCATCGGCTGAGATCTCTTCACCGGTTTCAGATTGAAACTGTCGATGTGCATCGTCGAATGCTTGTGTGTACGGAAGTGAATCCCGCGAAATATCGAGATTCCGTAGGATCGCTCTGAGTTGTTCGACGTATTGATCCATTCGACTCTTTGCGGGCGGATCGGTGATTCCGAATCTGGTTGAGATCTACAGTTGATCAGCGAATCAAGAACAATGCAAAGCGTGTTGTCGAGCAGAGTCTGCTATCGCACCAGCATAAACTCACTGCGGTTGAGCAACATCCAAAGGACACCGGCGTACCCGATCCGGCGGTCCGCGTTCGAATTGATGTACTCGACCGCTTCCGTCGATTCTCGATCGCTCGGTGTTCGAGAAAGCGTACCGATGTAGAGCGTCTTCACGGCGACCGCCGGTTCGGTCTTGTCTTTGATCAGTCGCTCGACCATCGGCCCGCCGGAACTGACTCGCGGGTGATTCAGCAGTGCGAGGAATTGCGGAATGCCGTGGGTGAAGTTGGTCGAGTCGTTCTCGTCGGTTTCGAAGAGACGCTGGAATTCCGTGTCTTGATCACCGATTGGCGAGCTTTCGCCAAACCGATTCGATTCCTTGGGGTCGTAGGTCCGTAGGTCGAGTTTCGGGTCGTCGAGTGCCAATTTCAGCGAATCATAGAGCTGATCGGCCGACATCAGCTTGACCGGTCGACGGCCGAATGCCGCAGCGGCTCGTTGTTCGACGTCTTGTTTGGCGACACTCGTGCGTTGCCAGGCTCGAGTGTTGACGAGGCAACGAACCAGATGTTTCACGTTGAAACCGGAATCGATGACTTCCTTGGTCAGCAATTGCAGAACTTCGGGATGCGATGCGGCGTTGCTGGGACGCATGTCGTCGATGGGCATCACCAATCCGCGAGCGAAGTAGTACGACCACAGGCGATTCACGAACGCCCGCGCGAAGTAGGGATTTTCGGTCGACACCAGCCACTTGGCGAAGATCGGGCGCAGTGCTTGGTTGTCCTGGGCATTGATCGTGTCGCTCAGGACGAGCCGCGCGGGCACGATGTTGCCGGCGTTTTTGAACGAGTCGTTGGGAATCGAAATCGACCCATTCGGCGATGCATCGCCCGTGTTGGTTTTCTTGCCGCCCTTGCCGAGTTTCTTGCCGAACGACTCGGTGATGCTGTCGAAGTAGCGGCCGTTGAATTTGCTTTCCATGTTGCGAAAGAACGCGGCGGTGCCCCAGAAATCCGTCTGCTTCCATTCGCGATACGGGTCGTCATGGCACTGGGCACATTGCAAGTCGACGCCCAGGAACAACGACGAAATCGCCCGAGTCGCCCCAGCCGGTTCCGCGATGCCGGTATCCGTGCCGACCAGCGAATAGAACAGACCCTGCGGATGATCCTTCAAATTGCCGTCCACATTAATGACGGATTCGACAATCTTGTCCCAACGTTCGTTGGCGTTGAATTGCTCGGCGAACCAGATACCGAGATTCCGAGTGGCCTTGATGGGTTGATTGCCGCCGTTGCCTTCCGAGGGCAATTCCGCCGGCGCGATCCAATCACGCCACACGCGTCCGAGTTGCTCGCCGAAATTCTTGTCCGCCAGCAATGCGTCGATGAGTTCGCGGCGTTTGTTCTTGTCCGAGTTTTCAAGAAACGCGGTCGCCTGTTGAGCCGTTGGGATGCGACCGGAAATGTCGATGTACGCGCGACGCAGGAATTCAACGTCGTCGGAGATCGCCACGGCAGTCAGCTTGCGCTGCTGCAACCCGTGTTCAATCGCGGAGTCGATTTGGTCCGCGATGCGCTGTGCGTCGCGAGGTTCCGCAGCACAAACGACGGCTTGTGGCAACAGCAACCAGGTCACGGCGATCAAACAGGTTCGTATCAACTGGTATCGAATCATGATTGTCCTCGGCGACTTTCCTTGGGAGCGTTCGTCAATTCCGGGATCGCGTTGCCTTCCGTGAGAATCGGGATCGGTCGACCGGCGAAGTTCATAATGGCGTGCTCTTTGTAGTCGATTCCCAAATGCTGATAGATCGTCGCCAGGAAATCGTGGGGGCTCACGCGGCGTTCGATGGGATCCTCGCCACGCGGATCGGTCGCTCCGATCACTTGGCCCGTGCGAATCCCGCCGCCGGCGAACAACATCGTGTTCGCGCGAGGCCAGTGATCTCGACCGGGCTGCACCGTCCCCTTGGCTCCACTGGCCACACCGCCGCCGCTGCTGGCCACGTGCGAAATCCGTGGGGTACGGCCGAATTCTCCGGTCACGATCACCATCACGCGTTTGTCGAGCCCGCGTGCGTAGACGTCTTCAACCAATGCCGAAATCGCTTGATCGAAGAACGGGGCTCGGTGGGCGATCGCTTCGAAGACATGATGATTGACGGCGTGGTCATCCCAATTGGCGACTCGACCGCACAATGGGCCGTCGAATTCCGTTGTCACCACATCGACGCCGGCTTCCACCAAACGCCGAGCCATCAGGCACTGTTGGCCCCACTGATTGCGACCGTACCGATCTCGCACGGCATCGGCCTCCTGGGTGAGATCGAAGGCCCGGCCAGCTTCGGGGCTCGTCAACAACCGCAATGCCAGCGACTCGAAATCGTCGAGTGCTTCCATCATGCCGGTTTGGTCGAGGTCTCGGCGGAGGCGATCCAGGTTGGCTTTCAATTGCGTGCGGTCGCTCAGCCGCTGACCTTGAGCCGTATCCGAAGTGCCGATATTCGGCACGGAGAAATTCGGACGGTTCGGATCGCCCGTCACTTTGAACGGCTCGTACGAAGGCCCGAGATATGTCGGCCCCGCGATCGTAAACGAGTCGTAGCGGTCGACCGGATTGATCGACACGTAATTGGGAATCCGTTGTTTGGAATTGCGGCGGACCCAACTGGCGATGCTCATCCAATCCGGCAACACGGGCAACGTTTTGTCGGCTTGCGCGGGGTCGCCAGCGAGCACTCGCAGGGAACCCGCTGGGTGCCCGCCGGCATCGTGAGCCACCGAACGCAACAGCGAAAACTTGTCCGCACATTGCGAGATCTTGGGCAGCAATTCGGTGACGTTGAGGCCCGGGACATTGGTGTCGATCGGATGGAACGGCCCGCGAAACGCGGATGGAGCATCGGGTTTGGGATCGAAGGTATCCAGATGACTGCAGCCGCCTCGAAGCCAGACCAAAATGACGGCCGTCTTCTCTCGCTGCGTCGGTCCCACTGCAGCCGCTCGCAGCTTGCCCAATTCGGCGAGACCAAGCGATGCGAAACCGGTCAATCCCGTCCGCAGCACTTCGCGCCGGTTGACTGTCCCACCAACTCCGTTTGCGGGACCGGTGCAGTGTCTCATTGAGCGCCGGCGATCTTGAAACATGTCGTCCTCAACTCGGAAGATGGTGGTCAATTCAATGATCGACATTGAAACTTGATCATAAGCGATCTTCAACAAAAAGCAGCGGCGCTTTGCCATCGGTTTGTCAACGTGCGATCCGTCATGGTGGTAGGCGTTCGGCGACGAATGTGGCACCTTGACCGAGCGACATCGCACATCGCCGGTACATTGAACCGGTAGCGCAGTCCGTCCGCTTCGAAACGGTCGCGGATCTGGTTCTGTTTGTACGGAGTGGCCACTGTGTGCGGCATCCTTCCGCATGTTCAGCCCACATTGCAACCGCAAACACTCGACGGCTTTGCAGTGTTGTCGACATGGGCGTATTCTGAAGCGCGACTATGCCGACACGTTTGGTTCGGCTCAACGGATTATTGAAAAGCGACAACTGCGTGTGTCGGATGACTCTCGCAGCACCATCTACGCTGGAGTTCGCCGGAGAGGAACGAGTCAACATTCGAATTGACCGTCTCGATCGGCCCGGAACGGACTGCGGTATGGACATCATCTTGCGAGGCTATCAAGTCAGTGACGCGACTTGGTTTTACCATTCGTTACTGCTGATTATCGCCGTCTTTTTCCGCTTCAATCGCCTGTGGTCGTTGCGGAATGTGGACTTGTTGTTGCTCTTGTCCCTCTCGCCCGGCCTGCTGCTGCTGAACAACGGCGAGTCCACGCTGGGCAAAGGTTGGCTGCTCACCGTCACGGCGCTGCTGTTGGTGCGGCTGGTGACCGACGGACTTTTTGTGCGTCGCCCGAAGATCGAGCAGAACCTCGTGGCTCATGGCACGGCTTTCTTGTGCATCGCGGCGTTCGGCTTCTTGTTCGAAAAGGCCGTCAATCAGTCGCCGTCCGCCGAATCCGTCGGCAGTGTCGAACGGGCTCGCGACATCATGCATCGGCGTGATTCAAGCGAAACTCGCGCCAACGAAGGCGGACCGACAGCCGACATCGCCGCCGCGCTGACACTGCCGCTCGCCGACGGCGTGGCGTTGAACGACGAAGACTTGCGACATCAGATCGGTTCCACGGAACTCTTGGCGGCTCACGGCTTGGCGGTACTGGCGCATTTGGCCGTCGTGTTCGGCTTGCTGTTCGTCGGCAAATGGCACTTCGGAGACATCAAGATCGGCCTGGGCATGGCCACGATCTATTTGCTGTTGCCATGCACGGCTTACGACGTACACAAGGTGCATCATGTGCTGCCGGCGGCGTTGATCATTTGGGCTTTCGTGGCGTATCGGCGACCGATGCTGTCGGGAGCGTTGATCGGGCTGGCGTGCGGCACGCTGTTTTTCGCGATCTTCCTGCTCCCCGTGTGGATGACGTTTTACGGGAAACGCGGCGCGCTTCGCTTCGCGGCCGCGTTGCTCATCGTCGGAGCTGTGTTGCTGGGAAGTTTGGTGTTGACGTCGGCGGACAGTCATTCGCTGACTCAACAACTGATCGGTTACATCAATTGGGAGTGGCTGGAGTTTCGAGACGTCTATGAAAGCGGCGTGACCAACGCTCTGGACAACACCACGGTTGGCGGTTTGTGGTCCGAAACGAACAAGGCGTATCGCATCACCGTATTCGCAACATTTCTCGTCATGACCGCCGCTCTGACAATTTGGCCGCTGCAAAAGAATGTCGAACACTTGATGGCGGCGTCCACGGCAATCGTCGTCGGGGCACAAGTCTGGTACCCGCATCACGGGGGAGTCTTCGTGTTGTGGTATCTGCCACTCTTCCTGGTGGTGATGTTTCGACCGCGACTGACGCACCTCATGCCACCCGTGATCGCGCAAGCCGTCGAGGAAGAACAGCAAAAACCGGATCGCCGCGGAGTGCAAACGCCATCAGGGGCGATCAAGCACTTGTTGCGCTAGCGCGGACGATTCACGGTAGGGTGTGTCGAGGTCGCAAACCGTTGGTGCATCGTCAGAAAGCCAACGTACCTCCAAACCGCGATGCAAGTTGGCAACGCCATTAATTGAGACCGACGACGTACCGCCACTACCTTGGCGTGCTCCGGCTCGACGGAGCTTTGGCAATTTCAATTTCCATTGTCGTGATTCGTTTGACCCAGCGAATTCCGTGACCAAAAGTCCAAGAGCCCAATCTGTTTCATCGGTCCACGGATCGACGCACAGGTTCCCGCCAATCTGAAAGACGTATGCTGGCCACCGTTTTCTTCTCGATTCCATGTTCCGCCCGTACGCGAAGTTCTACTTCGACCAAGCATGGCGAGTTCAGATTCACACCGGTTTTTGATTCCCTTCAATTTCAAAACTCGCTCGCTAAGATACTCGCGCCTCGCTGCCGTTTGGCGGCAATTCTTCGTGTTTCCGTGGACTTTCGTCCGTGTCGGCTCTTCAATGATCAGAATATCAAACGGATTGAACCTCCCGATCACCGGCGAGCCATCGCATACGATCGACTCGTCGTCAATTGTGTCGAGCGTCGCGTTGCTGGGGGCGGACTACATCGGCATGAAGCCCACTATGGCGGTGAATGTCGGTGATCGAGTGAAGCTCGGGCAAGAGTTGTTCTCCGATAAGAAAACCGCCGGAGTCAAACACACTTCGCCCGCAAGCGGAGTGGTTTCCGCCATCAATCGAGGTGCCAAGCGGCTGTTTCAGTCCGTCGTGGTTGATCTGGATGGCGATGACGAGGTCGAATTCACGTCGTACGGCAATCGCGATTTGACGGGACTGTCTCGTGAAGAAGTCACCACCTTGCTGTTGAATTCAGGGTTGTGGACCTGTTTGCGGACTCGACCCTTTAACAAGACGCCGACACCCGGATCCGTTCCGCATTCGATTTTTGTCACGGCGATGGACACGAATCCGTTGTCGATCGCACCGCGGACCGTGATCGAAGAACGTGAGTCCAGCTTCGTTTATGGGTTGCAGGCGATTCGGCATTTGACCGACGGAACCGTGTTCGTTTGCAAGGCCCCCGAAGCCACGCTTCCCGGCGCGGACTTGCCTTTCGTGACTGAAGTGTCGTTCGAAGGACCGCATCCGGCGGGACTGCCTGGGACTCACATCCACTTTCTGGATCCCGTGAGTCTGAACAAGACGGTGTGGTTTCTGAATTATCAGGATCTAATCGCGATCGGCGATTTGTTTGTCACCGGACGGCTGAACGTCGACCGCGTGATCTCGATCGCCGGGCCGAGCGTGGCACATCCGCAAATCGTCAAGACACGGCTCGCTGCGAATATCGATCAACTCGTCGATGGCGGCCTGCTGCCCGGCGAAAACCGCGTCATCTCGGGGTCAGTGCTTGCCGGCCGCGAGGCAGTGGCACCGCACAATTTCTTGGGCCGTTTTCACCTGCAGGTTTCGGTCGTGGCGGAAGGTCGCGAACGAGAATTCTTGGGCTGGCAGAAGCCTGGTGTCGACAAGTTTTCGATCAAACGGGTTTTCGCAGCGGGCTTCCTCGGCGGGCAACGGCGGTTCGCATTTACCACATCGACGGAAGGCAGTCGTCGAGCGATGGTGCCGATCGGCATGTTCGAGAAAGTGATGCCGCTCGATATTCTGCCGACGTTCTTGCTGCGTGCTTTGATTGTCGGCGATACGGAACAAGCACAATTGCTGGGCTGCTTGGAACTCGACGAAGAAGACTTGGCACTTTGCACCTTTGTTTGTCCCGGCAAAACGGATTACGGGCCGCTGTTGCGTGCAAACCTCATACAAATTGAAAAAGAAGGCTGATCGCATTCGCGTCAGTCCGCTCACACGGAAGATATTGTTGGCCGCATGAACCCCTTGAGACGACTTCTCGACCGCCTTCATCCGCACTTCGGTAAAGACGGGAAACTCGAAAAGATCTATCCGCTGTACGAAGGATTCGACACCTTCCTGTACACGCCGGGCGAGGTCACGCAGGGGCCTTCGCATGTGCGCGACGGCATGGACCTCAAACGGATGATGGTCACGGTTGTCGTGGCATTGATCCCGTGCATCTTCATGGCGATGTACAACACCGGCTATCAGGCCAACTTCGCCATCGAAAGCGGATTCGGCACGGCATCCGACAACTGGAGAACGCCGATTGTCGAGTCACTCGGTGGATTCGATTCAGCGAGTCTGTGGTCGAATCTGCTGCACGGGGCGCTCTATTTTCTTCCAGTGTTTCTCGTCACGAATATCGTCGGCGGCCTCTGGGAAGTTGTGTTTGCCGTCGTTCGTAAGCATGAAGTCAACGAAGGATTCCTCGTCACCGGCATGCTCTTTCCGCTGACGCTGCCTCCGACGATTCCGCTATGGCAAGTGGCACTCGGCATCAGCTTCGGCGTGGTGATCGGCAAGGAGGTCTTCGGCGGCACGGGTAAGAACTTCTTAAACCCGGCACTTACGGCGCGAGCATTCTTATATTTCGCGTATGCGCCGGCCATGACGGGTGACAGCATCTGGACGGCGGTCAAATTCGTGGATGGTTACAGTGGAGCCACGGCACTTGGTGCGTTGGCGGCCGCGGACGTGCAAACGGGAATGTCCGCGATCATTGATGGGTTGCAGATTACTTGGTCGCAGGCGTTTCTCGGCCAGACTCAAGGTTCGATGGGTGAAACATCCACGCTGGCCTGTTTGTTGGGCGCGGCGTTTTTGATTGTCACGGGCGTAGGATCTTGGCGAATCATGGCCGGTGTTCTGATTGGAGCACTCGGGCTGTCGGCGTTCTTTTGCTATGGCGTTCCGTCAGACACAAATGCGATGTTTCAGATGCCACCGCATTGGCATTTAGCGGTTGGCGGATTGGCCTTTGGTTTGGTGTTCATGGCGACGGATCCTGTTTCCGCCGCGATGACCGAAACCGGCAAATGGGTGTACGGTATCTTGATCGGGGCGATGACAATCCTGATCCGAGTCGTCAATCCGGCATTCCCGGAAGGCATCATGCTGGCAATCTTGTTCGGAAACGTCTTCGCGCCGTTGATCGATTACTTTGTCGTGCGAGCAAACATTAAGAGGAGATTGGCTCGCAATGGATCGTGACTCCGTAGGCAACACAATCAAGGTGGCCGCGCTGCTGTGCGTCGTTTGTTCGGTGCTGGTTTCCGCCACGGCCGTAGGTCTTCGTGATCGTCAAGCGACCAACCGCTTGGAAGAACTGCAACGCAACGTGTTGATCGCCGCGGACATTTACGACTCGGCGCGACCGATTCAGGAGCAATTCGCGGAATCGGTCGAAATCAAGTTTTACCGCTTTCCGGACGGTAAGTTCGCGGGCAAATTGCTGACCGACCAGGAAATGTCGATGTATGCCTCGCGATACAAAATCGACTTTGCGAAATTCAATCAACGCAAGACCTCGCTCAATCCGGACACAAGTACCGAGTTGGATTCAACGGCCGATATCGCCGGGATCAAGCGTCGAGAATTGGTGTCGGCGGTCTATTTCGTTCGCCACGGTGACCATCGAAACGTGGTCTTGCCGATCCGTGGATATGGGTTATGGTCGACTCTGTGGGGCTTCATCTCGATCGATGAGTCGTCGCTCGGAAAAGGGCCGGAGGCTGTTACGATCCGCGGCCTCTCCTATTACGACCACAAGGAAACTCCCGGCTTGGGTGGTGAAGTCGACAACCCGAGCTGGAAAGCGAAATGGCCCGGCAAGCGAGTTTATGGCGCCGACGGCGCCGTCAAGATTGAGGTGGCGAAAGCGGCACATGGAGACGCTCAAGTCGATAGTCTTTCAGGCGCCACGATCACATCCCAGGGCGTCACAAACATGATGAGATTTTGGCTGGGTGAGCAGGGATTTCAGTCGCTGTTGCTGGCAGCGAAGCAATAGATACCTAGGGATTGGAAATGGCGGATCAAAAGACAAAAGAGGTTCTGTTGAATCCCTTGTTCAACGAGAACCCCATCACCTTGCAGGTGCTCGGGATTTGTTCGGCGCTTGCCGTAACAACTCGACTCGACAAGACGTTGGCCATGTGCGTGGCCGTTGTTTTTGTTGTGGCTTTCTCGAATGCCATCGTGAGTGCCATCCGCCACCAAATCCCCACGAGTATTCGTATCATCGTGCAAATGACGGTCATCGCATCGTTGGTGATTTTCGTGGACCAGATCCTTGCCGCATTTTGGTTTGAAGTCAGTAAGGAGATGTCGGTTTTTGTGGGCCTGATCATCACCAACTGCATTGTGATGGGACGCGCCGAGGCGTTCGCCATGAAGCACGACCCCCAAGCCAGCTTCCTGGACGGCATTGGCAACGGACTTGGCTATTGCTTAATCCTGCTAATCGTCGGCTTTTTGCGAGAACTCTTTGGATCGGGCAAGCTGTTCGGCATTGACGTCATGCGGCCCGTGACCGAGGGCGGTTGGTACGTGCCAAACGGACTGATGCTGCTGCCGCCGAGTGCGTTTTTCATCATTGGGCTTACGATTTGGGCAATCCGAACCTGGCGACCGGAACAGGTTGGAAGGAGTTGAAGCATGGGCTTCGAGCATTATCTCAGCCTATTTATTAAGTCGATCTTCATCGAGAACTTGGCACTGTCATTCTTCCTTGGCATGTGTACGTTTCTTGCGGTCTCGAAAGACGTCAAGACGGCACTGGGCCTGGGCTTGGCGGTCGTCGTCATTCAGACGATTACGGTGCCCGCCAATAATCTGCTGCTCAACTATCTCCTCAAGCCGGGCGCGCTGAGTTGGATCGGCCAGGGCGAGGCGGACCTCACGTTCTTGGGACTGATTAGTTACATCGGCGTCATTGCGGCGATGGTGCAAATCCTGGAAATGGCGCTCGATCGATACTTCCCGCCGCTCTACAACGCTTTAGGCATATTTCTGCCACTGATTACCGTCAACTGCGCCATTCTCGGCGGCACGCTGTTCATGGTCGAACGCGACTATAACTTTCCCGAAAGCTGTGTCTTCGGGTTTGGTTCGGGAGTCGGCTGGGCGATGGCCATCGCCGCACTCGCCGGAGTCCGCGAGAAGATGAAGTACAGCGATGTTCCCGACGGTCTCAAGGGATTGGGGATTACGTTTATTACGGTAGGGCTAATGGCCTTGGCGTTCATGTCATTCACGGGAATCAAGCTGTAGTCCGATGGAAATATTACTCGGCGTCATGATGTTCACGGGAGTTGTACTGGCTCTCGTTGCCGTCATCCTGGGAGCCAAATCCAAACTGGTTGCTAGTGGGGACGTAAGAATCCTGATTAACAATCAGAAGGAAATCGTTGTTCCCGCGGGCGGTAAGTTGTTGGGAGCACTCGCGGCCCACAACGTGTTCGTGTCGTCGGCCTGCGGCGGCGGCGGCACCTGTGCTCAATGTCGAGTTTGCTTGCTGGAAGGCGGCGGGGACATCCTGCCGACCGAGACGGCACACATCAACAAGAAGCAGGCTCGGGCCGGCGAGCGACTTTCGTGTCAGGTGGCCGTCAAGCAGGACATGAAGATCGAAGTGCCGCCGGAAGTCTTCGAGACGAAGAAGTGGCACTGCAAGGTTCGTTCGAATCGCAACGTGGCCACGTTCATCAAAGAGCTGGTGCTGGAATTGCCGGAAGGCGAAGAGGTCGGATTCAAGCCGGGCGGCTTCATTCAGATCGAAGTGCCCCCGCACGATCTGTCTTACAAGACCTTTGATGTTGAAGAGTTGTACCACCCGGACTGGGACCGCTTCAATTTGTGGGACACGGAATCACACGTCAAAGACACCACGATCCGTGCCTATTCGATGGCGAATTATCCCGGCGAGCGGGGCATCATCATGCTTAATATCCGCATCGCCTCGCCACCTCCGCGATCCCCGCCGGGAACGCCTCCGGGAATCGTTTCGTCGTATGTTTTTAATCTCAAAGCGGGCGACGAAGTTGTGATTTCGGGGCCATACGGCGAGTTCTTCATTAAGGACACGGACGCTGAAATGGTCTACATCGGCGGTGGTGCGGGAATGGCTCCGCTGCGATCACACATCTACGAACTGTTCAAGGAACGCAAAACCAAGCGCAAGGTGTCTTATTGGTACGGCGGTCGCAGTACCCGCGAACTGTTCTATCAAGACGAGTTCGACCAGATTGCAGCGGACAACGACAACTTTGAATGGAATATCGCGCTGTCCGATCCCGTCGAGGAAGACCATTGGACGGGTTACACGGGATTCATTCATCAAGTGTTATTGAACGAATACCTCGCGAAACATCCGGCGCCGGAAGACTGCGAGTATTACATCTGTGGTCCGCCGATGATGCTTCAAGCCGTGCTACAAACGCTGGACGATCTCGGCGTCGAGTCCGACAACATCGCCTTTGACGACTTCGGCTAAACTAGACCTTAAACAAG
>JAQBZS010000079.1 GCA_027622115.1 Planctomycetota bacterium
CGGGGCTTGATTGGCGAATTACCGCAAGCGAAGCGACAATTCGCGGTCAATTCGCCATCTTCGACCCGCTGGCTGTCGCAAAAACTCGAAGAAACGCCCACCAAACACAGTTCCCGACAACGACTAAATAGTTAGTTATTTATTTAGTTAATAAATAAGGACGTGAGCGTTGTCTGGTCTGGGAAGGAGCGGCATCAGTCGTTGCGCGTCTGCCTCACGCAAAACTCCGTGTTTCCTGGGATGTCTGCACGTTTTTGCCGCGGGGTATCGCATGCCACGCAGCGCGTTTTGATCGGGCTGCTAAGCGCGACTTGCCGTTCATCAGTGGTGACACTGGAATCACTCCGCCGGACTCACGGAAACGCGGGCTCCGATCGGCACGTGGGGCCACAGCATGCCGACGGGATCGATCCGGAAGGTCACGTGGCCATTTTCGGCGGGCCGTGTCGCCAATTGTCCTCGCAGGACACCGTGTCGGATTTGCTCACCGGGAAACGAGATCTCGAAACGGCGGCCGACCGAGATGCCGTCGAGCTGCTCGGACGGCACACTCAAATCGAGGTATCGAATTGCGGAGTCGGCGACGACCAGGAGTGTTTCACCCGCTTGAACACGCTCGCCGGCTCGACAGCGAATTCCCGTTACGATGCCTTCTCCCGTGACTCGCATCGCATTGATGCGGCTCGATTCCAGGCTCGCAATTTGCGTTTCCAGCGATGGAATCTGTCGGTTCAAACCATCGATACCGTGCGTCTTTTGAATCTGCAGCGGCAATTCGGACTTCAACGTTTTGAGCTTGGCAATCCGCGCCTCGCACAACTTGGCCTTTGCGTCGAACACTTCGGCGGAGTTTCGAGCTGATTCCTGTTCCAGCATGGCTCGCACTTGAATTGCACCGGATGACGGGCTTGGTTCGAGCAATGCCGCCGCCAGCACGCCGGAATTCGGTGACAGCTGCGACGCGTCGCTATTCTTGGCGAAATCGAGCCACGCCTCTCTTTGGACCTGATGCGAGAAGTGCTGTTTCAGACAGTCGGCGGCCTGGACACTCAACTCGTGAATTTCAGCGTCGATTTGATCGAGCCTGAGTTTCGTCTCTAAGTCCTGTTTGGCGACGGCCACGGCAAGTTGCTGCTTGGCGGCGGTCAGGCGGCCTTGGATGGATTGGACGTCTTCGTCACCGATCGTCCGCACGACAACGAGCGTATCTCCGGTGTTGACAGACTGCCCATCCGTTACGAGCACTTCTTGAACGATGACATCCTTCTTCGCCACCAACTCGCGTTGCGACGCCATGACGACTGCCTGCATTCGGGGCTGGTCGTCGGCGGAGATCCACCGACTCACGCTTAAACCGGCAAACACTGCCAAGATCGCCACCGTAGCGGTGGCAATGAGACCGGCGGGCCGCGATGGGTGAGTGGGCACGTCTGCGGGAGCGGAATCCGTCATCATGTCGTCCGTAACGATGAAGCGACTGTAAAAGGACAATCTCGATTCCCATCGGTTGCCGGACTGCCGCGGATTGATCGAATCACGCGACGAGCACTCCGAGAACGCGTCATAATCGCTGAGCTGTGCCTCGACCGTTACGACTGGATGACACTGCGAAGGCGGTACGGCTTACGTCAATTGCCGAAACGATCGCCGAATGACGTCTTAACGTCGTGGGATTGGTGCGTTGTTTAGCCGGTAGCCGAAGGCGTACGCGTGTCAAAATCCACAACACGCGTACGCCTTCGGCTAACGGTTAAACGAGCTGATTCGAACCTTCCAAATCGGCATTCGCGCGCCAACCATGCCCTGCTTTGGCAAGCTTTATCGATCAGTCAAGCTATGCGGATTGCGGCGGCAGGTATTCGCCTTAACGGGCTCTGACGACCCTGACAATTTCTCGGGTCGTACCGCTTGATGGTCGATGCTTCGGGATACGGGTTGCGCGGGTCTTCAATTCCGCGCTGTTCCCGGTTCATCCCATCAATTTGGCGACAATGCACCATGGGTCTGACCTCCGCATTCAACACCTCGCTCAATGCACTCAGCATCACGGAAACGGCGATTGATGTTGTCGGCAACAACATTTCGAATTCGTCGACCGACGGCTTCAAGTCGTCCAAAGTCGAATTCACCACGCAGTTGTCTCGGACTTTGAGTGCGGGTTCGGCTCCGACCGCGACGAACGGTGGCGTCAATCCTCGGCAAAGTGGGCTTGGAACAACCACAGCGGCCATCTCACGCGATTTCTCACAAGGCAGCATTGCGAAGAGCGCCAATTCGTCGCATTTGGCCATAGAAGGATCCGGATTCTTTGTTGTGAGCGGCGACGACGGGCAAGTCTATACGCGTGACGGCAAGTTCCTGTTGAATAGCGAAAACTTGCTGGTGAATTCCCAAGGACTTCGGGTGCAGGGTTACGGCACGGACAACTTTCAGCTCGACACAACCGCCATCACGAATCTTGCTATACCGCTCGGCACACTCAACGCCGCACAGCAAACTCGCAATGTGGTGATTCAGGGACAGGTCAATTCCTCCGGTGACGTCGCGACCAACGGATCCTTGTTGCAGTCCGATTTGCTCACGGATGCCGGCAACGGTGGAGCCGCGATTACCGGAACCACGTTATTGACGGATGTGCGAAATCCGCTGGGCAATCAACTGTTCACGGCCGCGCAAGAACTCAACTTTGCCCCGCAGAAAGGCGGGCGCAGTTCCGATCCTCAGAAGCTCACGATCACGGCTACAACCGTGGTCAACGAATTGCTGACACTCATGGACAACACCTTCGGCATTCACACCGGAGGGACCGTTCCCGATGACGGCCTCGCAGCGACGCAGCCCGGAGTGACCGTCACCGCCGCTGGAAGAATCCAGGTACTGGGGAATATGGGGACGGACAACCGAATTACGATTGATGCTGGTGATGTCACGCTGAACGGTCTGGACGTCCCCCTTGACTTCACGACCGTGAATGGAGCGAACGGCGAAAGCTCGACTTCGACGTTTACCGTGTTCGATTCCGTCGGTCAGGGGGTCGATGTGCGAATCACGTCGGTGTTGGAATCGCGAACGGACACCACCACGTTTCGCTACTTCTTCGAAAGCATCAAAGACACAGACGCGGATATCACACTTACTAACGGCACCATGACCTTTGACAACGAAGGCAGTGTCCTGACGGGTGGAACCGGGGCGTTCAGCATCGACCGACTCAACACCGGTGCCGCGACACCACTTCAGGTAGACGTCGACTTTAGCCGCGTTTCCGGGATTCAGGCGGGGGAAGGTGGATTGGTGATGCTCAGTCAAGACGGCTCAAGCCCAGGGACGCTGGTCGACTTCGTTGTGGATCAGAGCGGCGTGATCAGTGGCATATTCGACAACGGCATCATTCGGACCATGGGACAGGTGGTCCTGGCAAAATTCGCCAACCCGCACGGCTTGCTCGAAAACGGCCTCGGCAGTTTCATTCAGGGCGTCAATTCCGGTGAACCGAGCATCAACGCTCCGGGTGCGTCCGGTGCCGGGAAAATTCAACCGGGGGCTTTGGAACTGTCCAACGCGGATATCGGGCGAAGTCTGGTGGACTTGATTTCGCTGTCGACGAACTACCGCGGCAACGCGCGGGTGATCAGTTCCGTGCAGGAATTGGTCAACGAACTGCTGTCGTTGGGCCGGTAGTCTCCGAATTCAATCACGCAGGACCATGACGAATCCATGATCAAACTCACTCGGCTGGGCGGCGATGAGTTCGTCGTCAATGCGGACTTGATTCAATACATCGAACGTCGGCCGGACACCTATATCACGCTAACGACCAACGAGCGGTTCATTGTCAAAGAGACCGTCGAAGAAGTCGTGATGCGCAGTATTAGTTATTCACGTGCTTTGCGGTCGATTCCCACGGCTCGTTGATTGAAAAGCCTGTTTGTTTTTGTGCGAGTTGATTGGCAATGGATAAGGCAACGGTCGGCGGATTGGTGGCTGGCGCGGCGTTGTTGATCATCGCCATCGCCATTGCACCGGGTTCCTCGTTTGCCGCCTTCATCGACTATCCCTCGTTCCTCGTGGTGGTCGGTGGTGCGATGGCGGCGGTGGGAATTGCGTTTCCCATGAAGAACGTGCTGTCGGCGCCCAAAGTCATCCTCAAGGTGTTCTTCCCGAAAGTTCCACAATTGGCGCCCGTCATCGCGCAACTCGTCGAGTTCGCGGAACTCGCACGCCGCGATGGGATTCTGGCCCTCGAAGCCAAGACGGCAGAAATCGACGATGCCTTCATTCTGCTCGGGATCCAAATGGCCGTGGACGGCACGGACGCGGAATTGATGGAAGGCATCTTGCAGTCGGAGATCGATGCCCTGGCGAAACGCCACAAAGACGGCAAGGCCATCTCGGATTCAATGGGCCGCTACGCTCCGGCGTTCGGGATGATCGGCACGCTGATGGGGCTGATCATCATGCTCGGCAACATGGACGACCCGGAAGCCATTGGACCCGGTATGGCGGTCGCTTTGATCACCACGCTCTACGGAGCCATCGTGTCGAATATGTTCTTCTTGCCGTTTTCAGACAAAATGCAGTTTTACAGTAAAGCGGAACTGCAAGTCCGCGAGGTCATCAAGCGCGGGATTCTGTCAATCCAGGATGGCGACAACCCCCGAGTCCTCGAACAGAAATTGCAGACATTCCTACCGCTCAGCGAGCGCAAAACGGACGAGAAATAGTGGGAGACTCCGATGGAAGAAGATCCAGCTCCCGGCGTCCCCGAGTGGGTGGTCACTTACGGTGACATGATGTCGCTGCTGCTGACGTTCTTCATCATGTTGGTCTCCATCAGCGAGTTGAAGAAAGAGGGCGACATCAAAGCGTTGATGGACGGCATGGTCGAGAAATTCGGCCCGGACCGACACCCCGCCACGGCGAGTGTTCCCGGCAGTTCCACGCAGCGGACAAGTATTCTGAACAAGCCCAGTTCAACCGGTGATCGTTCTCAAAACGGCACGAAGAAGGCCCCGCGAAAGGCGGATCAAGGAGTCGGCGCGCATCCCACGGTCCGCCGCATCAATCATGGAAGCGTCGTGACGTTGGGCGGTCCCGCGTTGTTCGGACGCTTTGAAGCCGAACTCAACGATGCACTTCGCGAAAAACTGGACGTCATCGCCAGCGTCGTGGCCAAGAAGCCCAATCGACTGATCGTGCGAGGCCATGCGACGCCCGAACCCTTGCCGTTCGATTCGAAACACCGCGACCAGATGGACTTGTCATTCGCGCGGGCGCTGGCGGCCGCAGAATATCTGATTGCGAAAGGCATCGATCGGAAACGGATTACGGTGAGTTCCACTGGTAAGTCCGAACAGCGCAAACCCACCCGTGAACTCGCCGACCAGCGCGTCAATCGCCGGGTTGACGTGTTTATCATTGATTCCTATATAGCCTCGCCCTGATCTGGACCCCGAGCGTGAAATACACCAAAGACGGTGTTTTTTCGCCCGTTCCAAGGATTGGGATTTGACGAATTCCCGGCATGACGCAGGCTGTGACGTACCTATCGTGGCCGAGTGCGTGCGGTGTGAATCCTTTGATCGGCGCTGTTGTGCCGATTGATCTCATTCCGCGCCAATTAGGGAGGTCGTCGTCGGATGGCAGAAAAACTGGAAATCGAAGAGCAAACCGAGGAATCACCGAAGAAGAGCGGCAAGCTCAAGCTGATATTGGGGACGCTGGCACTGTTGCTGATTGTCGGTCAGTCGGCTGCCATTTTCTTGCTGGCGTCCGGCGACACAAAAGCCAAGGCTGATGGAGGCGGCGACCACGAAGAGGAGAAGTCCGAACCCGAGGTCGAACAGGTTGAAGTCTTCATCGACAAGTTTCGTTGCACAAATAGCGTGGCCAAGCCGGGAGCGGACATCACCGTCAGTTTCAGCCTCTTTGCCACGGTCGCAAAAGGACAAGGCCAAGCGTTTGAAATGGCGGCAAACAAGGATCACAAAGGGCGAGTCCGAGAAGCCATCGAGAAAGTCGTGCGAGGCTCGAATCTCGACGACTTGGGAGATTCGAACCTCGGCACCGTCAAGCGAAAGATTAAGGAAGAAGTCAACAAGGCGCTCAGGAAGAGCTACATCATTGAAGTGGTCATGAGCGAATATCACCGTACGAACCACTAGGTAGCCACGCTCGCCAGAGCGTGGTTTTCCACCGTCTGGCGACGGTGGCTACCTGAATCCCATCCCATCCGCCGCCGCAGAATGGAATCTCCGTGGCTGACGACGAACTGCTCAATTCCGACGAAATCGAATCGTTGCTGAACGCGGCAAAAAGCGATGCGCAGGCCGACTCCGGTGCAGGGTCGCCGTTTTCCCAAATGGCGCCCGACGAACTTGCCGGGCAGGTCGAGTCTGATTTGGCAGCCGCTCTCGCTCCCTCGATTGGTCAAGCCGGCAATGTCGCGGACGCGCGCCCGTTCGAGTTTGATGAATTCGGCTCGGGCGACTTCGGAGACTCACACGATTCCCAATTGCATGCCTTGCGCGATGTCGAATTGGACTTGCGCATTGAATTGGGGCGGACGGAATTGCTGATTGAAGATGTGCTCAAACTGAAGGAAGGCTCGGTGGTTTCGCTGGACAAGTTGGCCGGCGATCCCGTCGACATCATCGTCAACGGTCGATTGATCGGTCGTGGCGAAGTCTTGGTGCTGAACGACAACTTTTGCGTCCGCGTTGCTGAAATCCTGGCACCGGATTTTTAGCGAGTTTCGAATGCCTTCGGCATACGAAAATGAGCAACTTCATGAGGACACGGACGTCCATGAACATTAATCCCAAACCACTTACTCGTGGATGTTTGATCGAGCCGCTGCACTCGTTCACGCTCCGTCGCGGACGACGTTCGCGTTTGGGAATGGCGATCTTTGCTGTTTTCGTGTTGGCAGTTCTCTCGACTCGGGCCACCGCGCAGTCCGGCGGTTCGACGTTTCCTCGAAACGGACGAACGGGAACTCCGAACGCAATTCGTCCGAGTCAACCGGCGACCGCCGTCCCCGCACCCAGCCGCCGCATTCCCAGCCCGACCACGCCAATCACATCCGACGGATCGAAAGATTCGGCGTCTGGATCAACGTTCTCGATTTTCAAGACACTGGCGGCGTTGCTGCTCGTTGTCACGCTGATTTTGATCTGCGCCAAGTTCTTGCGTAAGCATTCGCCGGTGCTGAAACTGGGCCTGCCCAAGGACGCCGTGGAAGTCCTCGGTCGCACGTCGCTTGATCCGAAACAACATGTGTACTTGGTGCGTCTTGGCGCACAGATCCTGGTGCTCGGATCGTCGGCCGGTGAGTTGCGAACGCTGGCCAACATCACCGATCCCATGCAAGTCGATTTGCTCGCCGGATCCTGCAAACAACAAGCCGGGCAACATCAGTCTCACGGTCTGGCGGATCTCTTTCGCCGCTTCACGGCACCGACGGCACCGGAAGTTCAGCCACCACCCAACGTGAAGCCGGTTGAATCTGCCGACTCGGAATTCCACCGCAAACTCCAAGACCGGTTCACGGTTCCCGCGACATCGCGGTCCGTGGATTGACGCCCCACAACCGTTCTCGATCAACGCCACTGCTCATGCTTCCAACACAACCACCGAACGAACGCCATTCCCACCACTGGTGGCCAATCCGCATTCGGACGGCGATGCTCGACTCGGCAGGACTTTCGCCGCTCAAATCGTCGACCGTCGTGCTCGCCGATCGTCGTTGGCGAAGTTTGTTATTCGCCGTAATTGCCATGTTCGTGTTGCTTTCATCGGTTTCCGCGCAAGGTCAACAACCCGGAAATGTGCGTCCGATCGTGCCGCCCGATCCCGCGAAATTCGACGGGCAGTTGCAATTCCCGGCCGGATTCGACGTCGAAAAGATTTTCTCCGCCGAGAGCATGCCGGCCACGATTCAGATCTTGGCTCTGCTCACCGTTCTGAGTCTGGCCCCTTCAATCCTGATCATGACCACCTGCTTCGTGCGATTTGTGATCGTGCTCGGACTGCTCCGGCAAGCACTCGGCACTCAACAACTGCCGCCGAATCAAGTGCTGACTTCGCTGTCTCTATTTTTGACATTCATGGTAATGGCACCTGCTTGGCGACAGGCCTACGAAGACGGCGTCGAGCCCTATATTAATAATCGACCGTTCGCCAACGAGCCCGCGAACCCCAATCTCAGCGACGCCATGAAGCGTCAAATCCGACGCCAGATTGCAATCACTCGGACGCTGGCACCCATTCGCAGTTACATGATCGATCAGATCGAAGCCACGAAGAACAGCGACACAGTGTGGATGCTGGTCGAACACCAACGCCCGAAACCTGGATCCCAAGCGGACCGCGACTTCAAGCTGCCGGAGAACTACGACGACCTCAGTCTGTCGATTCTCGTGCCGGCTTACATGTTGAGTGAACTCAAAACGGCGTTCTTAATCGGATTTCAGTTGTATTTGCCCTTTGTCGTGATCGACATGGTGATCTCCACGGTCTTGATCAGTATGGGCATGATGATGCTGCCGCCGGTGCTGATCTCGCTCCCCTTTAAGTTGTTGTTGTTCGTCATGATTGATGGTTGGCATCTCACCGTCGGCATGATGTTGGACAGCGTAAAACCCTTCGGCTGACCACAATCTGCCGGTCGTTATGCAGAAATCGTCAATCGCCAATCAACAATCGCCAATACCCTCAGTGTGAGATCATGGATTCGAGTCAGGTTGTTGAATTGAGTCGCAACGCGATCGTGGTGACCTTGACGGTCGCGGCTCCCATTCTGATTACCGCGATCGCCGTCGGCTTGGTTGTCAGCCTGCTGCAGGCCATGACGCAGATTCAGGATCAGACGATTAGCTTTGTACCGAAGATTGTGGCGATGCTCGCCGCGATGCTTTATGCGCTGCCGTGGGCGTTGGACCGCATCGTGACGTATTCGAGCGAACTGATCCGCAACATCCCGAATACGCTGTAAGCGGGTGAGACATGCTTAGGGAACTCGCATCGCCCGCCATGCGGATCATCAGCGAACTGGTGCTGCAAGATGCGATGGGATTCGTCTACCTGTTTATCCTCGTGCTGATGCGGATGAGCGGCCTAATGCTGGTGGGCCCGATGTTCGGTCAAAGCGTCGTCCCGGCCAACGTCCGAGCCCTATTGGTGTTCGTGCTCACGATTGTTGTCGCGCCGACGCTGTTTCAACATGCGGCCGTCGGGGCGCAGCGGATGGATGTCAACGAAGACGGCTTTCTTGTCCGCGCGGAAATTCCCGATCATCTGACGCCTCGTTTTGACAGATTGTTGGCGGACCTGGGACGGGCACGGGGATCGGCGCTCCGCACAAATGAGTTTTCGTTTTCATTGCGTTTGCCGCCGACTTTGATGCATATGTTCGTAGCGGTCGCGGGTGAATTCGCGTTGGGCTTCGTGCTGGGGTTCGGCGTTTTGATTCTGTTGTCGGCGCTGCAGTTGGTGGGCGAGCTATTCGACCAACAGACGGGAATCGCATTGGGCGGCGTGTTCAATCCGGGGCTTGGCATCCAGACGTCGCTCACCGGTCAGTTCCTGTTCTTGTTGGGAACAACCTTGGTGCTGTGCGTGCCCACGAATGGGCATCTGTTGATGGTCGGCGCCTTGATCGATTCGTTTCAGTCGTTGCCGATCGGCGATGCCTATATTCGAGAAAACTGGGAATACCAAGGCACGCTGTCGGTCGAATCACTCCCACCGGTGATCGAGCGAGTTAATAAGTTGGTCTATCTCTCGTTCTTACTGGCGGTTCAAGTCGCGGTGCCGCTATTGGCGGCGACGTCGCTCGTCACGATTGCCATGGGTTATCTCGGCTATACCGTTCCGCAAATCAACATTCTTGTCGTCGGATTCCCGATTCGTGCATTCGCCAATTTGATCGTATTAGGGCTGACACTTTCAGGTTTGGCTGGGATGGTCGTGGAGCGGGTTCCCGAGATCATTCATGACACGCTGAGCGTGTTGACTCGGCTGGCTTAGTTCGAGAAGGGCGATGTAGCGTGTTCTTAGTCGCGGAGCGACGGCAGCATTTAGCCTGGGGCGTAAGCCCCAGGGTGTCGATTCAAGTCAACGGGGCATAGCCGCAGAGCGGCGACAGCGAGCGTTTTGCATCATGGAACCTTTTCTCGGGCTAGATGTTGTCACCGCTTCGCGGTTCTTGTGCCGTGTTTCGAACTGTGTCCTGGGGCTTACGCCCCAGGCTAAATGTTGTCACCGCTTCGCGGTTCTTGTGCCGTGTTTCGAACTGTTTCCTGGGGCTTGTGCCCCAGGCTAAATGCTGTCGCCGCTCTGCGGCTGAAACATCGCGATATCCACACAACGAGTTAACCCATGCCGGCGGAAGACGGCGAAAAGACCGAACTGCCAACAGAACACCGCCGAGCCGAAGTGCGGCGTCAGGGAAATGTCGCGCGCAGTGTCGATCTCAATTCGGCGGTCATGATGTTTGGTACGGCCATCGTCCTCTACGTGTCCGGCGGGCAATTTGTAAATGCGATGAGCGACATCGTCAGAACGCATCTCCAAGCCCGCCCATTTCTAAGTGGCAAGCTCGACGCGAAGTCCGTTACGAAACTGGCGTGGGATGTCGTCGGCGATGCCTCACGTCCCGCGTTTTCGATGATGCTGATGTTGGCGGGAGTGGCGTTGCTCGTAAACCTTGTCCAATTCGGTTGGGTATTCTCGCCGGAAGTCGTGCAGCCTCAATTTGGCCGGATTAGTCCCCTGCAAGGACTCAAACGAATCTTTTCGGTGGCGAGTGTATTCAAGCTCATGGTCAGCTTGTGCAAGTTGATCATCCTATTGGGAGTTACGATTGCCTTTGCCGTGAACGTCATTCCGCTCAGCGCGCGGACCGCGGGACACGACATCTCGCCGATCAAGATCGGTCGCGATCTCGGTGAAACAACGGTGGAACTCGCGTTCTTACTGTCGATTGCATTGCTAGTGCTGGGAGTGCTCGACTACATGTTCCAGAAATGGAAGCACGAGCGCGACATGATGATGACTCGCCAAGAACTGCGCGAAGAAATGAAGCAGTTGGAAGGCGATCAAGAAATCCGCCAGCGTCGACGCGAAACCCATCGAAAGCTGGCGAACTCGAAAGAACTGCAACAAGTTCCCACCGCGGACGCCGTGATCACAAACCCAACACATATCGCGGTGGCGATCAAATACGACCCCGATGTGCGACCGGCTCCGTACGTCGTCGCCAAAGGCACGGATGCCTTGGCGGCTCGGATTCGGGAGATCGCCGCAGAACATGGCGTCCCGATTCTGGAACGCAAACCGTTGGCTCGTGCGCTGTATCGCGACGTGAAAGTCGGACAGATGGTCCCCGCCGAGATGTACGACGTCTTCGTGCAAATCATGGCCTACGTGTATCAGATCACGGGGCGGCAGGGACCGAAGCTACCGTGAGTCGCGATTTCCAGAGTTCCAGCCGTGCGCATCCAGCCGCGCCAATGAAGCCAGCTTCGCCGCCCAGGGAGGCGTATTCGATGCGCGTCCGAGCAAATGGAACGGGAAACGCTCGCGTTTGTATTTCGTCCTTAATCCGTTGCAAGAATCGCCTGCCGAGTTTCGTGTCGTTACGCCCGAAGTTCATGCCGCCTCCGAACAGGAAAATGTCCGGATTGATGACGTGCATCAACGTTGTGGCTCCGACGCCGAGATACCTAGCGGTCTCCATGATCAGTTCGTCCGCCAATTCATCGCCGGCTTCGGCCGCGTTGGCGATGGCGAGTGCCGTGAGTTCTTCGCCCGGCCCCAAGAGTTCCGTGATGATCGAGTCCCGACCTGATTCCAGTGCTTCGCGACAGCGATCCACCAACGATGAAGCACTAGCATAGGCTTCCAGCGTGCCGTATTGACCGGTGTTGCAACGGCGACCGTGGTCCATTTCGATGATGATGTGTCCGCATTCCGAACCGTGCGATTGTGCTCCCTGAATGACCTGATCGCCGACAATGATGCCGCAGCCGATGCCGGTGCCAAGAGTGAGCAATACCAGGCTATGGCAATCGCGACCGCTGCCGGCAATAAACTCGCCGTACGCGGCGGCATTTGCATCGTTTTGCAAGACGGTCGCGAACCCCGAGTGCTCGGCCACCAAATCGCGAATCGGCACGTTGGACCAATTCGGAAAGTTGTGCGGGTACAGCATGACGCCCGCAGGGATGTCCATCGGTCCGGGTGTTGCCAATCCCAGCGAGTGAATCGCGTCGCGTTGCAGCCCGGCAGTTTCGATCGCTTGATTGATCGCCTTCGAGATCTGTCGAACCGTGTGATCGACGCCGAGCGCGGCTTGCGTGGGAAGTTGTACCGACGACAGCGGCTGGCAATCGCCGTCAATCACGCCCGCCTTAATGTTGGTGCCGCCCAGGTCCACACCCAGGAAATACAGGCCGGGTGTCTCGATCGTCACGATGCTCGACATATCTCAAACTCCTTTTCGTTTGTGCTTGTCTTGCAGCCGTTTCCAATAGCTCTTCCAGTATGTGTCGTAATAGTCGTATGCCGCGTTTTGAATATGATCCGGGTCGACAACCTTCGGTGACTTGGCGGGATCGAACCCCTGGAGGTGCCCTTGGCCGGCTCGTTCGCGAGGCGACACGAATCGCCATTCGGAATCGCCAAGCACATCTTTGCAAAGTTGCGCCAGCGGCGGATCGTAAGTCAGCAGTTGTTTGCGCGTGTGAATGTGGTTGTGGTCGTGGTCCATGGTGCGATTGGTGTCGTACCAGCATTGCACCCCTTCCGCCCAATACTCCGCGCGATTTTTCGCCGCGTAGCACTGTTTCGCGCCGCCGAACACGATCAGCACTTTGTCTTGCGATGTGACCTTGATCTTCGCATTGGTCGGCTTGCCGTTGACCAGAATGTCTCCGCCGTCCAGGCATTTGCGGATCAAGTCCGGCGACCGATCTGGAAACGACTTCATGAGGGCTTCCAATAGGCCGACCGGTGTCGCGCTCTTGACGCGACGAAATCGCTGAGCGGCTCGACCGTCATTCCAGATGCCGGCTGCCTTCGCACGATTGAAGGTTTCGGTGAGTCGATCTTGTAGTCCCTTGTCGAAGCCGGCTCCGTGTATCACATGCCCGAATTCGTGGATCAGAATGCTTTCCAGTCGCATGCCTCCTTCGTATTCAAGCACGTCTTCTTCGGCAAACACGACGGTCGGTCGGCCGTGTTTGTGGGTCAGAAACCCGCGACTCCGCCAGTTGTAGAAGTCGAGTTCCTTGCCGGTTTTCGTTGACGCGAATTGCGGCAATTGTGACGTCAGTTCGTCGTGCCCGATGAGAATACA
>JAQBZS010000080.1 GCA_027622115.1 Planctomycetota bacterium
AGCCTGACCCCCAAGTCCTCAACTCGCGTGTTTCGTGATTGGAGTTCAATTCGCCCAGAGTACCGGGAACCGCCCGGTCGTCACCCTTTTGAATTTCGGGCGACGTCGTTGATTCGGCAGGCCTTCGAAAACGCGTCCGTCGAGAACTTTGGAGTCTGGCTTACGTCTTTCAGATTTGGCAGTTTGCCGTTATTGGCGAATTCCACGTCGAACGACCGCCAAATCGAAAATACATAAGCCAGACCTCGATCCCCCAAACTGTGACAAACTCGAACTTAGAAGCTATCTGAAAAAGGGGTCTGACCCTCTCCGGTCGCAGTTCGTGCCGGGGTTTATTTAACGAGGCCACCAAAGGGTCAGATCCCTTTTTCAGATAGCTTCTAGTGATCTACAACGCATATGGTCGCACGATTGCGACGAGGCATTCGCCCTGCTTGGTTAGCGGGATAGCTCGCCGCGCCATCACCATGCCGGACGATTCAGCCGCGACCGGTTCCGGTTCCCGGTCGATCCGTTCGGTCGAATGAATCTGGCCGATGAGTTGGCCGGCCTGCACGGGATTGCCGATCTCCAAGAAAGGCTCGAACAACCCGCTGCTGGGCGACATGATGTAGTCGCGAGCGTCATTGCCGGCCACGACTTGAGGCGCGTCGCCGATGCTTTGCGTATCGGGCGGTTCGTTCAGAATTCCGGCCCATTGCAAGACGTTCCAAACGCCGTGTTCCGTGATGCGGAGCGTGTCTGGACCGAATTGCGATTTACTGCCCATTTCGGTGCCCAGCGTTATCTTGCCCATTTGCTCGGCCAACGACGGCAGTAACCCCTCACCGGCCACGTCTTTGTAGATATAGACAATCGGAGCCCCCCACGCTTTCGCGGCTTCGACCATCTTGCCCATCTGCTCGCGGTTTTCGAGATCGTGCATGTTGACTGACGGCAACATGTGCATCGAAGAACCGCCCGAATGGATGTCGACCACGATATCCGCGCGGGACAGGATTTCTTGCGTGACGAAGTGGGCGATCATGCCGGTGATGGTGTCGTTGCGGCGTCCGGGAAACGCTCGGTTCATGTTGACGCCGTCGATGGGTGACAAGCGAGTTCCGGATTCAACGGCGGGGCGATTGAGCATCGGGACAATGATGACTCGGCCGGTGATCTGTTCGGGTTGAAGCTGTCGCGCGAGCTTCATCAGCGTGACCGGCCCTTCGCATTCGTCACCGTGATTGCCTCCGAAGAAGACGCACGTTGGACCTTCGCCGTTGCGAATCACGACTGCCGGAATGAAGTACTGAGCCCAGCCGGCGGAGTTCGTGGATTGAGGGACGGCCCAGTGACCGATCTGCTTGCCTTGGGCTTCGTAGTCGAGCGTGGATTGGATCAGACTGCTGGTGCTCATGGGGGTTCCTGGTGGTTGATGGAATTGGGGTATGGCACTGACCGCTCGAACGGCCTTGATCGCGGATTGGTCTGATCCGTCTGATCGGTTGGATGTTGATCGAAAAACGCGTCAATCGGTGATCAAGTCGCGCTCGAACCAATCGACGCGTGGCGTGAATTGAACATCGTCGTCGAGCGGAAACATCGGTCGCCGACAGACTGTATGTCCGAGGCTCTTGAGATTGGCGCTGGTCGAACCGGGTGCATCGACGTTGATCAATGCGGCGCACCAATCCGCGAACATGTGCGGCTCGCAGTGAGGAGATTTCACCACCACGACCGCGAAACGCCGTGGGTCTTGGCCTTGAGCTTGAAAGAACGAACGGTCATAGAGACTGACCGGTCGCGTACTCGCGACGATGGTAGCGTTGCCCGCTTCCAGCACCGCAGTGCAACCGGCGATCCAGTGTTGGCCGAAGGATTCGCTTTGAAAATCGCCGTCCGACAACAATCTGACTCGGACGTCGAGTTCTAGCGGCGTAAACCGTTTGGGATCGAGTGCTCCACCGAGCGTTGTGCGAATCATCGCTCCCACCCCCGCTTCGAAGGCCCGCGCGACCGCAGCCGGATCAACAATTGGTGCGAGGATGCGACCGGTGTATCCATCCGCCAGCAGTGCGGCCAAAACGGCGTTGCTGTCGCCCGACGCTCCCGAACTGGTCGCGTCCGCCGCATCCATCATGACCACGGTGCCGCTGTCGATCTTGGAAGCTCGATGCACGGCGTCGTCGAGGCTCGTGAGCGGCACCTGCATCTTCTCGTGGTGGCTCCAAAACGTGTGCGAAATTGCAAGTGCCGCTTGTTCGGCTTGCTCGCGATTCGAGTCGGTCACAACCAAGCAAGTCGTGCCGAGTTCCGGCACGTCCGTAAACGGATTGCCGATCAGCATCCCCGCCGACAATCCCGTGGGCGAATTCTCGACGGCTTGCGCGGCTCGGATGCATTCGCCGATCAAGCCGGATTCCGTGATCAATTCGTCGCCGCGAACGAGTGCCGGGATCTTGACACGTGCGGTGACGGGTCTCGCGCCGTCAAGCGTGCGAAGCAATACGTTGGCCGCACGGATCCCCGTTTCAAAGAAGTCCACGTGCGGGTAGGTGTGATAGACCACCACGGCGTCCGCGTGCTGCAACATGCGGTCGGTCAAAATACCGTGTAAATCGAGCGACACGACAATCGGCACGTGTTCTCCCAGAATCCGACGAGCCTCCTGCAACAGATACCCTTCCGGGTCGCTTTCGTTCGCGGCGGACATGGCTCCGTGCAGCGAGAAGTACACGCCGTCGAGCTTGCCGGTTTGCGGAAGCGGCTCGAGGAATTCGGCGGCCAGCCGATCCCACGACTCGGCGGCCAGCGTTCCGCCCGATGTAATCGCGCGGGCTCCGTACGAGGGAATCAGTTCCAGATCCGGCGCGTGGTCCAAGATCGACAACGCACCGCCGACTTCATCCCGCACTTTGCGATGGTAGTCGAATAATTGCCGGTCGGGCAGGATCAGGAAATCGTCATAACTGCTCGGGGCAGGATTGAACGAAGACACTTCTTGTTTGCATTCGGCGATCAGGATTCGTCGCACGTTGAACTCCGGGAATTGAGGCCGGTCGATTACGCATAGGTCAAAAACCCGCGAACCGCCGCCAGAAACTTGTCGGGCTCATCCGCAGCGATCGAGTGTGAACTGTGAGCGAAGATTTTCAAATGCGCTCGGGGGATGCGAGCCGCGATTTCTTCCGAATGACGCGGAGCACAAATCCAATCGTGCGCGCCGGCCAGCACCAACGTCGGACACTTGATCGTGTGCAGTTGCGAGGTGTAATCGAAAGTCTTCAGAAAGCCTCCGAATCCCAAATTCAACTGTTGGTAATTGCGAATCCCCCGACCCCAGCCTTCTTCGGCTTTCGCTAGGTCGAACGCCGTGGAATACATCGGACCCATGACTTTGTAGTACTCGAACAACTGCTCGTCCGATTCGAACGTCGCGTCCCAAAGTGGTTGGCACACACGAATTTGTTCCGGAGTGCCGCGTTCGTGCAGAATTCGCTTGGCATCGTCCATAAAGTGAAAACTGGGGGCCGTCGCAACCAGCACCAAATTCGCGACACGTTCCGGGTATCGAATCGCATAGCCCTGAGCCACCATGCCGCCGTATGACGAGCCAAGAATCGAGATCCGCTCCAGCCCTAAATAATCACGTAAAGCGTCCAGGTCGTCGATGTTGTTGTCGAGCGTATACGTTTGCGGGTCGGCGGGGGCGCTGCGACCGGATCCGCGATGATCCACGTAGACCATTTGCGCCACGTCCCGAAGTTCCGACGTCGCCTGCGTCTTGAAACTCGCGTGGTCGCCTCCGGGTCCGCCGTGAAGCAGAAACAGGTGCGGCCTTTCGAAGAGTCCGCCCGGTCCAGGCTCGCTGCCACAGCCGTCAACGTCGAAGAAAATCTCGGTCCCACGAATTCGGGCTTTCATGTCGCTGCTACCTTTCACGGCGAGGTGACCTGTTTTCACCACATTTGGATGTGACTGAAGATTCTTTTTCGCCCGATCATTCCACTCCTCTGAACTTTCGATCCCAATTCTCGATTCGCTCCCGTTCTTGTCGCTGGTATGATTCACCGTCGCGCCCACCGGCGCGGCATGGTCGGCGAACAAAGCAGTTTGCGACAGGAATTTACGTGACAACCAACAACTCATCCATTCCCGGCTGCTCGGAATTTCGAACTCTCGCGAGACTTTCGCGACGCGAAGTCCTGCGGATCGGCGGCTTGTCGGGACTGGGGCTGGGCCTGAGTGGATTGCTGGAATCGCGGGTCCGGGCTGAAGCTTCCACCAACCGTACCTTCGGCGTCGCCAAGCAAGTCATCATGCTGTACTTGCACGGCGGCCACCCGCAGCAAGAAACCTTCGATCCCAAGCCGACTGGTCCTTCCGCCGTTCGCGGCGAATTCGGCGCGATCCCGACTAACGTGCCCGGCGTGCAATTCAGTGAGATGTTGCCGCGATTAGCACGACGGATGAATCAACTGGCCGTAATTCGCAGCATGTCACACGAAAATGCGAATCACGTGACTGCCAGCCAGCCAGCCCAAACCGGGCACAAACATCCGCCGAACTTTCCAAAAACCGACGTCCCGCCATCCGACTCGGACTTCCCGCCGATCGGCGCGGTGCTCGATTGGCTGCGGCGAAGTCGTCAAGAACACGTTGCGGGCTCGAAGGCACCCAATTCGAACAGCAACGCCAAGACTCTGCCCCCGTGGGTTCGAGTCGGTCCGCTGATGCGTCGCAGCAACGGCACGGTTCTGCACGGTCAATTGCCCGGATTCCTCGGACGTGGATTCGCCAGCTTCGCCGTCGATCAAGCGTTGCTCGGCGAGGACGTCCGCATTGATGCCGTCCAGCCCAGCGACGATCTCACCCAGCTCCGATTAACCGGTCGCGAATCGCTGCTGCGGCAATTCGATCGACACGCCCAAGTTCTGGAAGCGTCACTCGCGGCCCGAAACCTTGATGCCTTCTACCACCGAGCGTTCGACTTATTGAGTGGCGAAACCACGCGCCGTGCCTTCGATCTCGCCTCGGAATCGGCTGCGACCCGCGAACGCTACGGTCGCACGGAATTCGGCCAGCGATGCTTGTTGGCTCGTCGATTGGCGGAAGCAGGCGTGCCGATGGTCAACGTAAGTTACTGTCACACCCCGAGAGGTTCGTGGGATACGCATAGCCGAAACTTCACATCCATGAACGACTCGCTCGGCCCCACTCTGGACACTGCGGTCTCGGCCTTAATCGACGATTTGAAAGAACGAGGCCGTTTGGACGATACGCTGGTCGTCGTCAACGCGGAGTTCGGTCGCACTCCCAAGATCAACAAAAACGCCGGCCGTGATCACTGGCCGTGGGTCTATTCCCTGGCGCTTGCTGGAGCCGGCGTACACGGCGGAACGGTCCATGGCGCGTCGGACAATTCGGCGGCGTATCCAACATCTCATCCACACGGTCCAGAGGACTTCGCCGCCACGCTGTATCACTTACTTGGTGTGCCTCGCGAAACGGTGATTCACGATTCACTCGATCGCCCACATCAGTTGATCGTCGGAAAGTCGATCGATTCGGTTCTCGTTTGACTCCGACACCTGGAATAAACCGTCTTGGAATAGACCGTCAAGAAACGCAGGCCCAACAGTGAATGTGCTCATCAATTTCCGTCGGATTCTCGTACCGCTCATTGCGATATCGCTAATCGCCTGTGACAAAGGGCCGTCCAAAGAGCAAAAAGCCGAGGTCGCGGAGTTCACTCGGCTAAACTACATCCAAGCGGCGTATCAGAAGTGCCTTGAAAAGACCAAGAAACCTCCCATGAAGCCTGCCGACCTCGCCAAATTCTTTCCCGAAGGCGTCGATGTTGCCGAGGTGTACACTTCCAAGCGGGACGGTCAGCCCTTTGTGATCATTTGGGGAGCGGATTTTCGTAAGCATGTGACTTCGTCGAAGCCACTGGTGCTGGGTTATGAGCAATCACTCACCGACAGCAAACGCATGGTGTGGACGAGTTACGGCGTTCTGGAAATGACCGACACGGAGTTCTTGAGGGCCGCGTTCCCCTTAAACCATCGACCAAAACTTTGAAATCACTTTTGGTGTTTTTTCATTTTCGTTAAAGGTGCCGCGTCATGAAAACATTGAGAAAGTGCCAGGAAGCTGACAAACGCAGGAACGGATTCACGTTGATCGAGTTGTTGGTGGTGATTGCCATCATCGCCATTTTGGTAGCGCTGTTGTTGCCCGCCGTGCAACAGGCGCGGGAAGCCGCTCGGCGAACGAGTTGTAAGAACAACTTGAAGCAGATCGGCGTGGCGCTGCATAACCACCACGACGCACATGGGTTGCTGCCGGACGGTGGCCACAACTGGTGGTCCGCTCGCTCCAAAACCCCGCAAGGCGCTATTGAAACCGCGCCGCGACAAACTTGGTGTTTTCTGTACCAGATTCTGCCGTACATCGAACAAAGTAACCTGTATCGCGAACCCAACGACGCCGTGATTCGCCAAACCGGTCTAAGCTCTTACGCCTGCCCTTCTCGCCGCAATCTTGCCAATATCGGTGGCCGAGCATTCAACGACTATGCGGGGAATGGAGGACTCATTGGCGGCGGTGGCGGTCTCGGCGGCTGGGGGGATGGAAAGAACGGCGCGGTCATCATCCGAGGCACCGACGGGACGAACGCACAAAAAGTGAAGTTTCGGGACATTACCGACGGAACTTCGAACACGATTGCCGTCGGTGAAAAATGGATGGGGCAAAGCGAGTACTACATTTTCACGTGCTCGGACAACGAGGGGTACACATCCGGCTGGGATTGGGACATCGTGCGTTGGGGCGACAATCCCCCCAGGCAAGACGTCGCGAACAACAACGGTTGCAAGAGGGAATTCGGCTCCGTGCATGACGCAGCGCTGTTCGTCCTCTGCGACGGCTCCGTTCGAGGAATCGGCTACAGCATCGATCGCAACATCTTTCGGCGTGCCTGCCAGCGGAACGACGGCGAAACGCTGACTTGGTGATCGTTGGTCCGAGCCCGTAGGACGGGCACTCTCGCCCGTCCATACCCGTAGACGGACTCTCGCCCGTCCATACCCGTAGGACGGACTCTCGCCCGTCCATACCGAGACGGGCAAGAGTGCCCGTCCTACAACTTGGGCGAACGACTGCTCCAGCCGGTTGACTCGATTCGATTCAGCTCGGATTGGATGTCACGACCCTCAAAGAATGAAAGCCAGCCGACGAGTCTTTGAGTTTCGCCCGGTTTGCAATCGGGGAATTGCGGATCCGAATGCATGCACGGACAAGGCGGGTTGGTCCAGGGCCGAACGCACGGTTCCCATGCGTTGATGATCCAGCGGTCTCCCGTGGGATTGCGACAAGCGACATACGGATGCCGGACAACCTTGTTGTCATTGGTCAATTGAGCGAAGCCTTTCGCCGCCTTGAGCATCACACAGTTTTGCACTCGCAGCCCCGTCAGCGTTTCCTGCGAACCGTTGGTGATCCACATTTCCATCCGCACCGCAGCCTTGCCGGGGATGACTTTCGCCCCGAATTTGACTTTGTTCGGTAACTCGCGTTCGAGTTGCAAGACTCCATCTGCAAGCCGCTGCCATTCCATCGGCTTGAGTTCCACGTCCTGCTTGCTCCACATCGTCGGTACGTGTGTATGAGCGAGATACAGCAGTTCGCGGCTCTTGCCTTCCCCGAGCCAGATCGCTTCCGGCACATCCACCACGACATAGCTGTCATCCCACGGCATAAAGACGCTGATCTTTGTTTCGCGTTGCGGTCGGATTGCTCCATCCAGAAAACCGATTCGCGGATGCCGGCCACCGGGATACGGCAACACTGTCAAACGATTCTTGTCACGCGCCGGCGGCGTGCGATCGATGCCGAACTTCTTCAAGGAATCCCCGATTTCGCGAGCCGACAAGCCGGTTGTCGCCATCATTTCCGAGACCGTGAATTGATGAAGCCACATGTTCCCGAGCCAGTATTCCAAGTCGGCTTCATCCTGCGGCTTACGAAAGTTGTCTTGCGACTTCTGGGCGGCCAGGATTTTCTGACGATCCACGATTACGCCTTTCGGATCGCGAGGGGCAATGTCGGGGTCGATGTACTTTTCCAGATCTCGCATGGCGATGACTTTGTATTTGTTGATCGCGAGATATTTCATGTACGCCTTGAATCGTTCGCCGGGCGTGTTGACCCAAGCGTGTGCCGTGTCCGGCACCCCGTGAAATTGCAGCACCGCGATGCGACCGCGAGTCGCCTGTTGCGCCGCGAGAATGAAATTGCCCAGCTCCCAATCGGGCCGAGCGTCGCCGGCGGATGGGACGAGTAACGGATGATCCAACCCGGGCTGATACGCGAAGCCGCGACCTTCTTTGTAAGGATATTCTGGTGCTCCACCGCGACGTGCGAACTTGATGCCGTGCTCTCGCAGTAAGTCGAAAGCCTTCGTTGAAACCGCATTGCCCGGCCATGCAAACGTGACGGTACGCGGGATGCCATGCTTCCGGCATTGTTCGTTGATCCCTTTCAGTTGCTCGGCCAACTTGTCGACCTTGGCGTCGGTGATTCCGAGATGGTCTCGCGTGTGGTTGCCGATCTCAAAGCCTTCACGGTGCAACTGAGCGATCTGCTCCCACGTCATGTAGTCCTTCTTATTTGTCGGGAAATCGAAGCCCTCCGTAATGAAAAACGTTGCGCCAAAACCGTAATCCTTCAAGATTGGCCGCGCGATGGTGAAGTGAGTCAACGCCGAATCGTCGAAGGTCAGCACAAGCAGTTTTTCAGGGATTGGCTCGCGAGAAAACGCGGGAATCGCAAGCAACAACGCGAATAGGAATGTCATGACTCTCATCGTGTCTCCTCTCATCGGACTTCGAGTGGATCATCGTCCAAGAACGAATGCTAATTGGTATCGCCCACCGGAGTGCAATCGATCAACAATCTCGACGATCATCCGGCAGCGCTGATAATAGAAAGAGCACGATACTCGACAACGCCGCGATGTGTTCCAGGTTGGTGGATTACCGCATCAATAGATAAACTTTACTTTGATCACAGCCCACCAGAGCGCGACGCGCATTAGGCCGCTGTTGATAGAGCCCAGATTGGCTTCTAGCGGGTCTTCCTTTTGGAGTGAACTGGCTTGGTAATCGAGCACGCGGCTCAACCGAGCGTCGTGGGAACTGGCCCGCTGGGCAGTCTCCACCGTGTGTTCGCCAGATCGCGCGAGCGGGGTAACTGGGCCGGTTTGATCAGGTTGAATCTCCATGGAATCATCTCCTTGGTTGATTATGAATTTGAGTTGGTGGTAACGCCTTTTTTTCGCCGGCGTGGGAGACGAATGGCCAAGCCGTGAAATACGAAGCCGTTCGCTTTGAGCACAGGCTCTATCGCCTGCTTCGCTTCTCGAATCAGCTTGTTCGCGAACTTCACTTTTGCGTTGAGTTCTCGCATGACCTTTGTGTCGGTCTGGAGCATCGCAAGTTCCGCTTCCACGATTGCGGCTCGATCCGCGCCACCGACGTAACGAACGATCTGTTTGCCCGCACGGCGAAAACGAAGTTTGTAATACGTTCGATTGCCTCGTCTCTCTTCGCACACAAATCCTTGCTCCGCCAACTCCTCCAAGTCGCCCACCCTTAACCGGAGTGCGGCAAGCGCGGGAAACTCGGCAAATCGATCGTCCTGGATTCGATGATCGTGGTTCTTGGTTGGCTGCATCGTTCCGTCGCCCTCGCCATGCCGATCAAGCGATCAGTCATCGCCATCAGGTTTTTGAATTGGTCCTCTGGAAGTTGCCCGCCGCATTCAACGCCGCGGTCGGCGATGCGGCGGTCGAGCTGTTCTCCCATCACCACCGTTTGCATGTGAAACACGCTGCTCAGTTCGGCGAAACCCATCAGCAGGTTGCGCTCAATCGGGTTGCTTGTTGCCAATGCCAATTCGCGAACCGGACCGACCACCTGCTGGTTAAGCAGTCGCTGCACATCGCGCCATGCCTCTTTTCTCTGATCCGGTCCGGGCAATCGGGTGCGACCCTCAGCCGATGACGATTCGTGTAGCCGAGCCAACGCAGTCGCGTAATCATTCGGCGGTCCGAGTGCCAACGGCTTATCCTTGCCGAATTGAACAATCCCAGCGCCGATGTTTTCAGCCGCCTCGAGCAGAGCCTCCTTGAAGATGGCTGTACTACGCCGAGCAGCGATAAACCGCAGGCGTTCGAGCGATTCTTCGTCCGCCCTCCACAAGCCAAGTTCGTGAAGGTCCACGCCCATAAACCGCTCAAGTTGATGAAGGTGATCGACAACTGCCTTAAGCGGCAGCGGCACGGCATTCGCAAGCTCCAAAGGTGTCCAGCCCAGAAACACCAACTGAGCTCGGATCGGCTCCGCCGACACCTCCCTCGATTCGGCCACGGGACAAGTCGCGGTTCGCCCGGTACCACTATCCTCACCGTTCGTCATGTTTTGCATCACGCGACGGATCGGGTCATCCGGGTGGTATTCCGATTGGTTTCCGTTTTCTGCGATCACCTCACGGAACATTGCGAGGTCACTCTTGAAGCCACCCATTCCGAACGAGTCACAGAACTGGTCGACTTGTTCCAGAGGCAAATCGTCGAGCCCAACAGCCAGCGTTGCAGGCAGTCCGCACGCGCGCAGCATGACAACGTGCTCCAAGTCAAACGCGACGAACAAATCGCCAGCGCCCTGTTCAAGAAGCCGTTGAGTGCAGCCATCTCTGAGGACTTCGAAGATCGGCAGCGCGTCTTCGGCAAGACAGCCGGCATGCGTCATCAATTCGTACGGCTGATGGGTACTGGCATCCCGCAACACAACAAAGGAATCGCTACCGGAAAGCGCCGGCGTCAGGACGACTGCCTCGCCTTCCTTAGCGACAGCGATGCCGGACTCCAGCATGTTCCCGATTGACGATTCCTCGGCCAGCACGCGGACGACTTCTGCCGGATCCGACGGGCTGATGTAGACATCTTCGTCTACGTCGAGAAAACCAAGGGGCTTCTGCGTCGAGCGGCGACAATGCTTGAGAAAATGCTCAATCATCTCCGCCTTCGTTCTGGTGGACGACATGATTCACTCCTTATGCAACGAGTTGTTCGTCATCGGCCGAGTGAACAACAGCGGGTTGGACTCGTTCGTCATCTTGGGAATCTCCCTGATCACTCGCCGCACCGATCGACGCCTCACAATCTCGCTTTGCTTGATCGTCAATTCGCTGTTCACGAGCCAATGCACATTCGAATTGGAACTTCTCGCGCTCAAATTCCAGCTTCTTGCGTTCCAGATCGTATTCGAGGAAGACTTGCAGGAACTGTTGAGCCGCCTTGGCATCCAGGTCGAACTCCAAAGCGGCTTGCAGCTTCGCATGAAGCTGCAGTTCCCGATCGATGATCTGTTGGGCCTGTTCCAGAGGCAGCTTGTCCTGCCCGTCCAGCAATGCGCGCGTCACCACCGGGCCGCCGTAGTGCGCCAGCTTTAGCTTCGCGGCAAGCTCCTTGCTGCCGAACTTGGCTTCAGGGACAAAGACATGGCAATTCATCCAGCCTGAGGCCTGACTCAGGCCCCGAATGTCGAAGAACAGCAATTCGGCGACATCAATGACTTGCTGCTCGGCGCCCAACCGGACCGCAACCTCGGCTCTTGGCAAACTTCCCAAGACGGACAACTTCAACACCCGGAAAGACTGCTCATTCTCCGCAATCCGGCAGGCGGCTGCGAGCGTCGGGTACTTCTGATTTGCCGACTCCCGACCAATTTCCTGAAACATTCGCAGATAGGCCGTCGCCTGTTGAATCTGCTCGTCTTCATGCTTGATTCGCGCCAGAACCTGGGATTGCGCCAGTTGCTGTGCACGCTTCCAGCGATATGCCGGACCAGCGGCGCTACGGTCCATGTCGATTAGGTTGTCATTCAGCTTGCTCATGGTATTTCTCGTAACGACTAATTCTCTCGTGCCCGGCGCCTACTTGTTTCGCGTCAGTTCTCGATGGATTTTCACCAGGCCATCGACAACGCGTAGCCGCTCTTTCAACTCCTCCGGATGCAACGCCTTCTCCCGCGGGTGATATCGCCCGCTAACACCATCCTCCGTCGAACGCACCAGTGAGCTCGATTTGTGCCAGTGCCCCATCAACTCTGAGGCCGCCAGCAGCAAGGCACGATCGACGGAGTCGCTGGCGGCCATCGCGTCGCCGACGATCGCGTCGACGACGCTCTTGTCGAACGAGCGATTGAATGCCTCCAATTTCTTGGCAATCTCCGAAGATTGAAAGCCAAGCTCCCGCGCACGCTTGAGAGTGTGCATTAATTCGCGCCGGGCGGCCTCGTAGTCCGCTGCCGTGCGAGTTGCAATTTCTTCCCAATATTGCCGTACCGAACAAGTCGAGCGACCTACGCTTTGCCAAATCAGCTTGCGGACAAGCGCGCGGTCTTGGAACTCTGCGGCCGAGCGGATGCGGTTCATTTCTGGCGCAGTCGGTTGCCAAATCCCGATACGCCGCGAAGTATCAAAGCCAAATGCGTCCTCCGCCTTGAGCAAACATTCGACGGCCAAAGTTACCCCACCTGGCTGTTCGTCCTTCAGTTCTGCGACACTCCATCCGGCCAGCACCAGCCGGTAACTCGCAGACGCCACCGACACTGTATGCCCTGCGTCTGAAGCGATGCCTGGGACGCCGGGAGCACCCCCGAAGAGGCGGCGCAGGCGTTCGCCATTCATAGTTGCCAAGCCTGCCGCTGGCGTGCATGGCAAACTGAGCATTCGCAACACGGTAAGGTCGTGGTCGGAAAAGGCCACGAAGACAAACTTCCTGTCGCCACTGAAGCGCTCGTCCGCAATCTGGAGAGCGGAAAGAAAGGCAAGCGAAAGAAACGTCACCGCCGCAAGACCGACACGTTCGTCCGCCAAGGCGAGTGGTTTTTTGTACCGGCTCCTGGCATGACCGCCGACGAAAAGCTCGTCCTCCAAAATGAACCGCTTCGGCGAGGCCGGGGCAAGCCGCATGTTTGCGAGTTTTTGTACCGAACCGGCGGAACCACGGTCTACGTCTGCGGCCAATACCCGAACGGGTTGACCGACAAAGAACGGAAGGCGTTGTTCAAGCGGAACCCTCGTGCTGCCAAGTTCAATTGGACGGTTATGCAGCGTGATCCAACCGTATTCGTCCGTGGGCGGGTGTCGCACGCTGATCACGCCACGATTCTTCTGGGCGGATGGCACCGAGTTGCCATGAACACCGAGAATCAGTCGAGGGCGATGGAATTTGTGGCATTTCTGGATTGACCTTCAGCCTGAACCTGAATGAACCAACAGCCCCGCCGGGCATCCGCCCGG
>JAQBZS010000081.1 GCA_027622115.1 Planctomycetota bacterium
GATTGGCACACGTCGGGCCCCGCGCCTACACTCGGCAGTCGCGTCGCCAGCGGAAGTGATCGCAAGAATGCTTCAGCGTAGTGGTATCTCGATGCCAATCGCAGCGGACTTCTGAAGTTGCCGCGTGCAGTTGGCAACTTATTCATTCACAAAGGCGGCGATCTGGCTCGCCCTGTTTGAAACGTAGTTGGCATCGCGTCAATCCTTGAAGTGGTCCAGTGATTTTGTCGTTAGTAAGCATTCGTGTACGATTCGAGACGACTCAACACAAAACCGTTTTTCCTAAACTGAGCGACCTGCTGCTTGTCCGGCGACTCGAAACGAAATCCTCGCCAAACTGGTTTTTGCGAGATAGACGATTCTTCCGGTCTGACATTGATTATTGCGGTCGGATCTACCGAGCGTAAGATGGAAGTTGCTCGACTTCCGGAAACATGAATCGTGGGAGCGAATCTTTGACTGATTTCGTGGAACCGTTGGGACGACGCATTCTGATTCGAAAGGACGAAAGCCGTCAGATGACGCGCGGCGGGATTGTCTTGCCCGACGACGCGGAAATCCCCACCATCACGGGGCGAGTTGTCGAGATCAGCGTCGAAATCGAGCACGACGAGGACTTTCCCGTCAGGAAGTACGACAAGGTCTTGTTCAATCCCAGACATTCCATCCCGGTCGATTTTGAGTCGGACAATCTGTTGTTCGTGGTGCCGGTCGAAGATGTCGTGGCCGTCTTTCGCCGGTCGAATGTCGATCGGCCTGTCGCATCGTTGGATGACGGGGAAGCCGACAACGCGGATGATTCGATGGACGAGTTTGATGCCTGAGGATTTCCGATGCTGAATCTCAACACACACGTTGTTCGACGATTGGTCTTGGCAATCTGTGTTGCCATCACCTCCTCGTTGATGGCCGGGATCCAGGTCCAGTCCCAATCGTCGAAGAAAACTCCGCAGAAGGTGGATACGAAGAAGAACGACGACCCACCGAAGACAGCCTCGCAACCGAAAGATTCGCCGCGGAATGTCGCGACGAAACAGGATGTCGCGAAACAGGCGTCAATTCTCAAGAAATCAGACATTGCGAAACTCATCGGCGAACTGAATTCACCCGACTTCTCGATCCGCCATCGTGCCACACGCGAATTGTGGCACGGCGGTGTCGAGGCCGAGCCGCAACTGCTTGAGGCTGCCAAGACGTCGAACTTGGAGACTCGATCGAGAATCAACGCCATCTTGGAACGATTTCGCTACGGCATTTTCCCGGGGACTCCTGCGGAAATCGTCGATCTGATTCATCAGTTTCGCAACGGAGATCGGACCGCGAAGTACAAAGCGTTGGCCGCGATGTCCACGAAGAAGGCGTATGCTTCGGTCGCACGCCTTATCAGAAAAGAATCGGACGAGAAAATCCGAGCGGAATTGGCCAAGAAGTTCACGGGCGAAACCGAGTCGGCCGTCGCGGGACAGATCGCGGCTGCTGAATACACGGACGCGGAACGACTGCTGCAACTTTTGACGACATTCGACACCGACGGCACGCAACTGCGCAGCTATGCCGCGTTTCTCTTTCTTCGCGGCGAATTGAGTGCTCGGCTGGAACAAATGGCCGCACTCGCGCCCGGAAAATTGCAATTGCCGCAACGGAGGCTGCGAGCCCACTTGTTGAAGTGCCGTGGAGACTTCGACGGCGCGTTCGAAATCGCGAAGGAAATCAACGACACCCACCTGCAAGCCGACATCCACTTTCGTCGATTCGAATGGGACCGGCTTGCCGCGAACGCACTCATCCCCGGTGACGACGGAGTGGAAAAGCTCGGATTCGCCCTGGCCTTTCATCAACTGGCCGGACACGGCGATGCGGTCCAGAATTCGGTGACGGCGCTCAAGCAGTTTGCCGACGACACGCCCGCGCAAGCGTATCATTGCGGCGAAGCGTTGATGATTAGCGGACACTGGAATGAGGCGCGTGAAATTCTCGCCAAAGCGGACCTCACACAACGCCAATCCTTCGAGTTACTCGCCTATCAGCAGCACTATGCGGCGGCCTTCAAGCAGTTCGGTATTGACGCACCACGCACCGGGTCGGTGGATTGGTACAAGCAAAAGTTAGCCCCCGCGCCCGGCGAGGCCGATACGTCGAAGCTTCAATTGAATCGAATTCGCAAGGGCTTCCACGACGGCGTGTTGGTCGCGCGCACGTTGCAGCAACTGGGCGAACACGAAGAAGCCGGTCGCATGTTCGACGAACTGGCCACGGCCGCAGATCGGGCCGGCAGCTCCTATGCCCGCGCATTGTTCGACACGATTTACGAACTTGGGTTGGAAGAAAGAACCCTGCAGCGAGCCGTCACGGCACTCAAGTCGTCCACCAACGAGTCCAGTGTGTTCTACACCTTGTTTCGCACGAAATCGACTACGGCGCGATCGATCTGGAATCACCTATCGTACGGAAAAAAAGATGCGCCGGATCGAGCCGAGCGGTTCTTGGAGTTGCTGCGTTTGCTCAAACATCCGCTGGCGAAAGACAAGCCGCCCACAAGAAACGTCGCGGAAACGATCGACGCCTATGCCGAGAGTCTCGCGAAGGCGCCACGGTCCACGGCAAGCAACGGGTACCGTGCCGCGATCGACGTGTGCGAACTACATGGGTTGGAATCCAAAGCTCGGGACTTGTGCAAGGCGTGGGCCGGAATCAGCCCAACTGCCGAGCCTCGGCTGAGACTAGGGCAGTCCTACGCCAAGTCGGAAACATGGGACAAGGCGAGCGAAGTCTATCGAGAAGCCTGGCAGATCGCCCCCAGCACTCCGCTCGCGTTGTACTTAACCGGCCACGCCCTCACGCATCTCGACGGCAAAGCGGAAGAAGGCCGAGATCTGATTCAGCGTGCCCGCTTGATGCCGCTCGGGAACTCAGCCACGCGACGCACATTCGCGGAGGGTCTCGCGGAACACGGACTGGAAGACGAAGCCACCGAGGAATGGCGGCTGATTTTGAGGTTTGGAGCGTTCGATGAATGGGATGGAGCGCAGGCTTGGGCCGTCAGTCGAGCGAATCGGAACGTGGCCAACGCCATCCGTGAAACGCACGAGATCGATGCGGCCGATCAGTGGCGGCATTGGATGATGTTCCTGTTGAAAACGAACATGGGCTTCACGGCGATTCGCTACTACCCGGCAATCAGCGCCCAGATTCATCGCACGCGAGCCAAGGGACTACTCAAGACGGCAAAGACCGACTTGGCGGTTGACGAGATTCGCCGAGCACAACAAGCGGCCCCTGGAGACATTCGACTGGTGCTCGAACTGTGGGACGCTTTGCAAAAAGCCGGTCGGCAGGAATTCGCGGACGAGTTGTTCAAAGGCGTCGAACAAGCCAATCGGCATGTGATCGAGACGTTTCCGAATAGTCCGCTGCAATTCAACAACCTCGCCTGGATGATGGCTCGCACGGACCACAACGTGGCCGCCGCCTTGCCGTTGGCTCAACGGGCGGTCGAATTGCGACCGAAAAGCGGAGCGTATTTGGACACGCTGGCCGAGGTCCACTTTCGGCTGGGAAACCGCGATGAGGCGATCCGCTTCTGTAAGCGGGCGATCGAAGTTGAACCGGAAAGCGAGCATCACAGGGAACAACTGAAGCGGTTCAGCGGTTCCGAATAGCTGCCTTGGGTTGCGACGTTTATCGATCTTCTCGGGGACTCGACCGTAGCTTGGGACCATTGTCCCGAGCGTCACGGAAAATGGTCCCGTACTACAGGGATGTTTCATTCGCAGATTTCGAGACCAGGGAGACGGCATGAAAGTGCTGACGCCGCTCGTAGAGATCCTAGTTCCGGACGTGCGACCGGACGAGACCTACACCGCAACTTTGTTCGATCGGCAGTACTCGTTCGACGGACTAAAGGCGTTGCTCGGCGCCGCCGACTACAGCAAGGCCGGTGAACGGAACGCCGGATTGGCCGCGTCCACCGAGACGGCTCGTGAAGCCGCGCGCGGCATCCTGTCCCGCATGACGTTGCAACATCTTCACGATCATCCGCTAACCGACGAGAACAACGCGGTCGATTCCGTTATGCGAGTCAACTACGACATCGACCTCGGCACGTTCGCCACCGTTTCGGCAATGACCGTCGGTGAATTGAAGAATCACTTGCTTTGCTCATCTGGAGACGAAATCAAGCGAGTCGGCGAGGCACTCACCGGCGTCATGGCTGCCGCGATTGCGAAGCTATGCGACGTCCACGAGTTGATCCTTCGAGTTTCGTGGAACTGATCCCGGAAGATTGCCAAGTGCAAATTCTGGTCTCCGACGGTCTGAGCGCGGAAGCCGTGCATCACAACGCGAAGGACCTAGTGCCGGTATTGCTCGACGGGCTCAAGGGACGAAAGCTGACAACGGGGCAACCGCTGTTGGCACGTTACGGTCGAGTCAAGCTGGCGGAACCGGTCGCCGAGCGATTGAACGCGGATGTGATTATCCACCTGATCGGAGAACGTCCCGGTGGAGACGCGCTGGCGTCTCGAAGTCTGTCCGCATACCTCGTCTATCGCGTGTCGGATCCCTCGGTCCAGGCGAAGGCCGCGCAGTTCAGCGGCAACAAGGACGTCCGATTTGAGAGCACCGTGATTTCCAACATTTACTCCGGCGGGCTGCCTGCACTCGAAGCAGGCGGTGTCATCATCGAACGAGTCTGCGAGATGATGCAGCACCAAGCAGCGGGCAATCGACTGGAATCGCTGCTCCGACTCGGCCAAACAGACGTTTCACGTGAAAGTCCTGGATGAGCATGTCATTGGGCTCGTCACCCTCTTCAAATTCATCCCGATTCGTTCGCTTGGTGAAGATCAGCGTCAATCCGTGTTCCTGATTGCCAGCGTGTCTTGCATGTTTCGGAAAGTCTGCGGGCGTGCATGCAAACGGACAAACCCCTGGGCTGTCGGAATCGTCGCGTCCTCAGTCAAGACCGTTGCGGGTTGAACAGCCCACAAACCGTGATTAAGATCCGGCTCCCTTCCCCATTCACTTCCGCGCACACATTCCGTGCGTCTACCGGCCACAACGCAAACCACCCTGAGAGCGGGACTTACGGCATGCCGCAGATCGTTGCCATTTCCGAGGTCGACGATCAACGTGACTTGATCCATCGAGTCGTGGAGTGCCTCAGCGGGGGCGGATTGGTGGCTTTGCCCACAACGACATCGTATGTCATCGCGTGTACTTCCTTGCAGGACTCTGCGCCCGGTCGATTGACGGAGATCTTGCGGAATCAGACCGAGGAATCCTGCTCCCTGCTGCTGAAGAGTGCGGATGAAGCCCTCGATTACGTGCCTCGGATGTCCGCGATCGCTCGCAGGATGACGCGCCGGTTTTGGCCGGGTCCGGTCATCGCGAAATTCGAATCGACGCCGCTGGACGGGTTGGCCAAGGCTTTACCCATTCCTTCGCGGAGCTTGACCTACGAGGGCGACCGACTTTGTCTGCGGGTTCCAGGGGCTGGAGTCTTGGCACAGGTTCTGCGGTTGATCCCTTCCCCGTTGGTGGCCACTCCGGAAGTGTGGAATCAAGGCGTCTTGCGAAGCGTGGACGATGTCCAGAACGTCTGTTCGGAACTCGAACTTGTGATCGATGCGGGAGCGGCGAATTTCAATCTTCCCGCAACCGAAGTTACATTGACCGATTCAAACTGGACTTTGAGTCGACCGGGCGTCATTACGGACGATCGGCTGAAACAATACGCCAGCGAATTGTTTGTGTTCGTGTGTACGGGCAACACCTGCCGTAGTCCGATGGCGGAAGCCCTGTTTCGCCGGTTATTGGCTGAAAAACTGCAATGCGACGAAACGGAATTGGTCGACCGAGGATTCATGGTGGCGTCGGCGGGCATTGCTGCGGGGTTTTCGAGTTCGGCGAGCCCAGAATCGGTGGAATTGCTCCGACGTCGCGGCATCGACTTGACGTGCCATCAAAGTCAGCCGCTGACCGAGTCGCTGCTGATGCAGTCGGATGCTGTCTACACCATGACGCGATATCATCGTGAGGCGATTGTACAATCGTTTCCCGAACTTGCCGACCGCGTGAAAACTCTGTCTGCCGACGGTTTGGATGTGTCCGACCCCATCGGTCGGGGCTTTGCTGCGTATGAGAGTTGCGAGAACGAAATCGCTGGACACATTCAAGCGTTGATCGGCTCTTTACCTCTATAATGTTCGGTCGGGTTTTGGACGGGTCTGGTCGCTTGCTCGGCTTCCAGTTCGTCGGGCTTGGCTGGGCGCTCTTGCGAGCCTCACACACGATTTACGAAAACGTCTGTGACCTTTGTCTTGGTGGAATTATGAAGATTGCAGTTGCGAGCGATCACCGTGGCTTCGAAGTCAAACAGCGGATTCTTACGTTGATTCATGATTTAGGGCATGAAGCGCTGGACTTCGGACCGGGCTCGGTGGACAGCGTGGATTATCCGGACTATGCGGCCCGAGTCGCACGAAGCGTGTCGCGGAACGAAGTCGATCGCGGCGTTTTGATCTGCGGGACCGGAATCGGCATGTGCATTACCGCAAACAAGTTTAATCATGTTCGAGCGGCCGCTTGCCACGACGACTTGACGGCTCAGATGAGTCGCTTGCACAACGACGCCAACGTGCTGTGCCTCTCGGCGGACTTGCTGGGGGAAGCATTGGTAAACCGCATGATTGAAACATGGGTGTCCACGGATTTTGAAGGCGGTCGACACGCTCGCCGCATCAAGAAGATCAGCCTGCTGGAATCGGACCCAACCGCATTGGACGCCGCGATCGCGGCTGAGTGATTCGCGGATCAATCTTAGATTCTGAACGCGGACGCGCATGAAAAAACCCGGACTGGCCGGGTTGGGCGTTATTTCTTCTTGGCCTTCTTTTTCGCTTTGCCCTTGGCGGCCGCAGCGGCTTTGGCTTTGTCGCCAAAGACTTTCTCGTAATTCTCCCAGAACTTGGGGGTCGTGCCTGTTCGGACAATGGGTCCGCCCATGTGAAGCTCCTTGTGATGGTGAAACCGATGTGACCAACGCTGGTACGTTTTGAAAACCACTCGGTTCGGTGGCTATTTTAGGAAACACTGTTTCGACTTCAACATACAGGCTGAGGAAGCCAATGTTGATCGCAATCAGTATGGGGTCAACGCTGGGCTCAACGCCTTGGCGTTCTTGCGAAGGTTCACTGCAAGCGGCTCGGAATTTAGCCACGGTTCGAGGGCGTGGCAGAGCGCAATGGCTCCCACGGCTACGACCGAACCGCCCATGACATCGGCGAAATAGTGCCAGCCGGTGGTGAGTGTCGCGGCAATCACGGCTCCGTTCAACACAACGCTCAGCACGGTCAACCAGCCGTGTCGGCGCAATGCAAACGCCAGCAGAATGGCCCATGTGGTGTGATACGACGGAAACGTGATCAGTCCTTCCGCGCCCCGCCACGTGGCAATGGTTCGTTCTCCGCTGCGAAGTTCATGGATGTGTTCCAAGTAGGCGGCTTGTGACGCGCTGGTCTCGAAGCCGTACTTGGCAAACGGTCCCTCGGCCGGGAACGCGAAGAAAACCGTCGCAGTGATGAGCGTGCTGACCATGAATTGCAACACGAATCCTTCGAGCGGTTCCCGTTTGCTTCGGAAGCCCAACACGATGATCACGATCGGTGTTTGGATGAGCAACGAGTGGTACGCGAGATCAAGCACGGACCGAATCGCCGGATTGTGATTCGCCCAGTCCACGATTGTCGGTAAATGAATTCCGCAGAGTGCATCGAATGACGACAGGTGCTGATCAATGAATGGTCGACCCAGCGATCCGCCGCAATACATCAACACGGAATAGGCGGATGTGAACAGGGTCACGTGCAGCAACGCCGTCAGGCACAGCACGAATTGCCAGGATCTGTGGCGATAAAACCACGCAGCCGCTCCGAGAACTGCCGTCACCAATAACGGCTGCACTGCGTCGCCGGGCGGAAACGCCAGATCCAACCGTGCCAACAAGACGGCATCAACCAGAATCGTCAGCAGCACGATCAGCCATTTGAGTTGCGTATCACGTCGCATGGAATTGGCATTGGTTGGCGGGCTAGGTTCGACGCACAACTCTAGCTCAGGAATTGCGACGAAAGGGGGAGTCTTTTTCGCTTGTAGATCTTCAGACTTTCGTGAGTCATTCCTGCGAAAAAGGCTCCCGACTCCTTCCGAGACCGCTGCTGCAAACATGCGCCTCAAGAACGAACGGCATCTTGCCAGAGCCGTCGTTCAAACGACTGGCCGGCTCGTTGTTCGTAATGCGAACAAGCCAGCCAGCGCGCGGCGAGCGGGCCTGGATCGGCGGGAAAGCGGACTCCTCGGAACGACTTATCTGAATCCAACGCGGATTTGGCGAGATTCAGCAGCAATCCCGCCGCCGTCGGCTGCATGGCTTGTTCAAGCCGACGCGCTTCCAGCGTGACATCGCGAAGACTGCCGGTGGGCAGGCTGTGACGACCGCCAATCGCCAGGGCTCGCAATCGACGCCGCGCGGCATCCAGTCCATCGTCACTCGGTTGGTCCGCGATGCTGGACGCGACTTCGACTGGCTGACGCTCGGCGAAACTCAAGTGGCCTCGTTGCAGTTCTTCCAAACCAAGATTGACGTGATTCGGCCATTCATCCGGCAGATCGAGCGTCACGCTTTCCGCTGAGTCCGTCGCGGGATCGCACAAGCCCGGCGCAATGGCCATCGCGCTGGCGCGACCAGCGAGGGCGACATCCAAGCGGGCAATACAACGAATGGCCAACCCAGGTGCTCGACTGAGCATCGTGAGGTTTTCGCGAAACTTCATCGCTTCATGATCGGCGGCCATTCGCAGCGCAATCAGCGACGATCCAACTCGCAGCAGCACATGATCGCCGTCCGTGCCTTCGACCACGCCGTTCATGAACAAGAAGTCAAAGCCGACCGGCCGTTCGAGTTCCGGAATCACGGCCAGCGCGAAAGCTCGATCGATTTGCTGTTCCAGCGGTGCTGCAAACTGTTTCGCCACCCACGGCGCGTTCCAGCCGTCTCCCTTGGTGGCGACCGCCCGCGCAGACTGACCACCGCCCAGCCGACCATCGGCGGATCGCGTTGCGTTTTGGACCAGTACGGCCTTGCGATTCAGTTCGGCGTGAGAAATCGTCAATCCGCCAATGTCGGCTCCCGTCTGCCACGCTTCTTGAATCCGACTGGCCGTGCCCGGCCGCACATTGCTGACCGAACACATCACGCCATCGTCACCCAGCAGATACGTCACGACTCCCGCGTAGCCGCTCCGCGTGTGCAGCGGCTCGGTAAACAGCCCCTGCAACCGCAAACTGCTGATCGACGCGAACCGCCGCCGGGCGACCCCAATCCATTGACGATCGATGGACTCGTTCGCTTGCTGAATCCGCCACGAAACCAGCAACAGCTCGGTTAAGTCCGACACCAAGTCTTCGCCGCGAAATCCGGGCTGTGTCTCGCGGAGCATTCGCACATTTTGCATGACTCGCAAACCGCACGCGGCCAGGCGATGTAGTCCCAAACTGCGACATTCATGCACGGCTCGCAGCAGGTGCGCTTGCAACAGAGACCCCGCCGCGCGCGCTCCCGATGCAAGCAACGTCGCGGCGTTCCGCCACATCAATTCGGCTGCGGATCGCTCGGCTGCGGAGAGTGAATGCAAGGTCGCGAGACCTTCGTCGTGATCGACCGCGTCGGCATCCTCGTCGTTGGAAGTCTCGGTTTGGATATCGACATCCAGGACCGCCAGGCTGGCGATCGCGTGAAAGCAGCGAGGACTCAGCAGGCAACTGCACCGCACATCGTGATCGTCGGCGACGCAACCGTTCGTCGTGGTGAGCGACACGGTTTCACCGCCGGCGGAAACCGACCAGGCGTTCCCTTCGCGTTGCCAATCCCAATCCCAAGCCACACTCGGGTTCTTGTCGAGCTTGCGTCGCACGCGTCCGGGTGCCTGCTCGACAATCGAAGCCAATACATTCGGCGCAACGCTCGGACGGTCACTCATTTCGACTCCAGAGAATTCCGGCGTAGGTGTGGATGTTCGACGAGTGTGCCTGGTCACGAACCGCCATCTTAAGGGCACGCTCAATCGTTCGGCCGCGAGTCCTTCCTTTTTGCGTTTTTTCGATTCGGCCGATACCCAGGTCCGACGTTGCGTGACTGCTTGTCGTTTTTGTTGCGTTTCTTGCCGGTCGGCATCGCATGCACGTAGTTGCCGTCCGAGTTGGCGCGTTTTCGGCGTTGCTCGATCGCCTCCTTGGGTGGCTGTGAAGCAATTAGGCAATCGCAACCGCCGCCGATCAAGTCTTGGCGACCCGCGGATTCCAGTGCCTTGCGGACGTCGAAGTAATTCTCCGGTTTGAAAAACTGCATCAACGCTCGCTGCAGTTTGCGGTCGCGCAGGTGTTTGGCCACGTGGACCGGTTTTTTCGTAAACGGATCGATGCCCGTGTAGTACATCGCCGTGGCGACATCGAACGGAGCTGGAATGAAGTCCTGGACTTGGTCCGGGCGATAACCGTTTCGCTTCAAGTACAACGCCAAATCGATCATCGAATGCAAATCGCTGCCGGGATGGCTGGCGATGTAATACGGGATGATCTGCTGTCGTTTGCCGGCTTCACGAGATTCGTCGAGATACGTGTCCGCGAATTTCTCGAAGTCATCGCCGGACGGTTTACGCATCAGGTTCAGCACGGCGGGGTCCGTGTGCTCCGGGGCCACTTTGAGCCGCCCGCCCACGTGGTGCCGCGTCAACTCGCGCATGTAAGTCGGAGATCGCCGAGCCAAGTCCATGCGAATCCCGCTGGCAACCAAAACGTTCTTGACGCCCGGAAGGTCTCGCGATTCGCGCATCAGTTCGATCAACGGCCCGTGATCGGTGCCCAGCAATTTGCAGATCGTGGGATGCACGCACGATTGCCGACGACACACCGCTTCGACTTCCGGCCGCGAACATTTCATCTGATACATGTTCGCGGTGGGACCGCCGATATCACTGACGACGCCTTTGAAGTCGGGCGATTCCGTCATGCGGCGGATTTCGTGCAGCACCGATTTCTTGCTGCGGGATTGGATGATGCGGCCTTCGTGAGCCGTGATGGAGCAGAACGTGCAACCGCCGAAACAACCGCGCATGATGGAGACCGAGTCCTTGATCATCTCGAACGCGGGAATCGCTTCGCTGTAGCTGGGATGCGGCAGTCGCGTGTAGGGCAGGCCGTAGATGGTGTCCATCGAGCCTTCGGAGATCGGGATCCGCGGCGGGTTGCAGACGACGGCCTGTCGATCGTGGAACTGCACCAATCGCTTGGCGTTATAGGGGTTGGTTTCGTCGTGGATGATCTTGGTCGCTTCGGCGAATGCCGGCTTGCTCTCGGTGACGTCTTCGTAGGACGGGATGACCTTGGCATCCGGCGGCGGCGTTTCGGAAGCTCCCATCGCATAGGCCACGCCGCGCATGTCGCGCAGATCGCGTACGGTTTCCCCGGCGTCCAACCGTCGAGCCACTTCGATGATCGGTTCCTCGCCGTTGCCGAACACCAGTAAGTCGGCCTTGCAGTCGAGCAAGATCGAGCGGCGGACCTTATCGCTCCAGTAGTCGTAATGAGCCAATCGCCGCAGTGATGCTTCCACGCCGCCCGCGATCACCGGCACGCCCTTGTACGCCTCGCGAGCCCGCTGGCAATAGGCCAACGTTGCGCGATCGGGTCGGAGTCCAATGCGACCGCCGGGCGAATAGGCGTCATCGTTGCGGACCTTTCGACTGGCGGTGTAATGGTTGATCATCGAGTCCATGTTGCCGGCGCTGATGGCGAAGAACAGCCGCGGTCGGCCGAATTCCCGCCACGCGTCGCTGGATCGCCAATCCGGTTGACTCACGATCCCGACACGAAATCCGGCCGCTTCGAGGACTCGTCCGAGCACGGCCATCGCGAAGCTGGGGTGATCGATGTAGGCGTCGCCGGTCACAAACACGATGTCGACCGCGTCCCAACCACGCTCGCGCATTTCGGCGGCGGACATCGGCAACGGAGCGGTCGACGACTCGTTCGACGCCGGGATCAACCGCGCGAGCACATCCGACAGGCCGCCTTCGAGTTGGGCGGTGTCGTCGCGTTGAATGACGGGGAGAGCAAACGTGCCGGGGGTCATGTTTTGCCGAACGGTTGAAACATCGAATTCAGCGCAAGCGGTTGCGCAACATGGTTATAGCCGTTGTCGACACCTCAAACAAAACGCCGGTTGTTGATCCGCAAGCAAAATCGATTCGCTGCTTGATGAGCGAGCGCCCCATGACTTCAAAGTTGTCGGGTCGAGGAGCGAAATTGTAGAGCAATTGTCCCAATTGCTCGGGAGAAACAATTGGGACAATTGTTCTACATTCCACAACTCTGGGGCCATTTGAGCGAGCGCCAACGAATTCAGGACGACCACGAATTGGCAGCGATGGATTCGTGGTCAACCTGAATTTGTGGGGAAGCCAGGATCCTTCACTCCCTCGATTACGCCCCGGCTTACCGTGGCTCCAACGAATCTAGGCTCCAACGAATCCGCCGGTCAGTCCTTGTCGAGCAGGAGCGGGGGAGAAATCGAGCATGATTCTCGTCCCGCGAATCTCGGCCGATCCCGCGATCGTATTGTTCCAATTGCCAAAACTTCTTAGCATCTGCCACTTGAGTTGTCGGCGAGTCGGAAGGTCATCATGCCGATGTCACTTTGAGATCGCTTGCTCTTTCTCTTGAGGGTCACTTCAAATCGTATTCTCGAATTGAAGGATCCGGGATGTGAATCGTCTTTTCGTGCCGTTCTGGAACATTCACGACGATTTCTCGATTCCTCGCAAGTGCAACTCAGCATTGTTTCAGGCCCGTGGACGGCTTGGCATTTGAAACCGATTCGAGGAAGTGAAATGAGTAAGAACTTGTTTGTGGGCAGTCTCTCTTGGGACACCACGTCTGAAAGTCTCGAAGCAGCGTTTTCGCGTTTCGGAACTGTGACTTCGGCCAAAGTGATTACGGATCGCGATTCCGGCCGCTCAAAGGGCTTTGGTTTCGTGGAAATGGAATCCGGTGGCGACGAAGCCATCGAACAAATGAACGGAACTTCATTGGACGGACGAGACATCGTGGTGAACGAAGCTCGCCCGCGTGAAGAACGAGGCGGCGGTGGTGGTGGTCGCGGCGGATACGGCGGCGGTGGTGGTCGTGGCGGCGGCGGTGGTGGATACGGTGGCGGTGGCGGTGGTGGATACGGCGGTGGTGGCGGTGGTGGATACGGC
>JAQBZS010000082.1 GCA_027622115.1 Planctomycetota bacterium
TTTGGTTTTGAACCCTGTATCGGAAGGTAACTGCGTCCTTGCGAGAGGAGGTGGAGAGCAACTGGATGAGTGTTAGAGATCCCATTGACGGGAAGCGTCACTCAGATTCGGATCGCGTTCCGAGAAACGAAATCAGCCGATGTCTTTCCAACAACTGGCTGAAATCGGTTAGATGGATGATCTCAGAAGGCGATCACGCGGAGATGAATTCCTCAAGTTCAGCAATCGAATCGCACCGCCCAGCAATTTGCAGGATCTGTGTCAGAGTTTCGATCGAATCGATCGTCTTGATCCGATCGACTACTGCTGAAGCGGCTTGGGAAAAACGCTGTTCAACCACGGTCTGAATCCCGACTCGAAGCCCGTTCCGACCTTCTTGCCGACCTTCGGCTCTCAGCTCATCTGCAATTGTGGGCATGAGATTTGACTCCTCGACAACATGTTCGTGAATGATTTGCCGGAGTTGACCGTGCTTCATCTGCTCGGTCCCGGCAAACAGATATCGTAGCAGCGTTTCCAAGAGTTGAAGACGGAATTGCCGAGAGATCGACCAGGCATGTGTCGGAATCCGGGATGTAGCTCTTCAACGCGTCCGGTGCCTCAAGCAATTCTCGCATTGACGTCTTGGCCCACCATTTCACTTGGCCGTGATACAGCACCACCGGGATCACCACGAGCAACTCGTCTCCCGCGCGGCGCTGCCGCTCCCAGATGTTGACCATGTACCGCAACAACTGCAGCGCGATGTACTTTTCGGGAGAACTCTTGTGTTCGAACAAGATTCCCACCAGCACGCTGCCTGGTTCGTCGCGGCGAGCGACCTCGAACACAAGGTCCGTCAGGTTCTCGCGCAGCGATTCGTCCACAAAAGCACCATCTCGGAGTTGCAGCGTGCTCAAGTCCAACGTCGCGACAACTTCCGCCGGCAGATGAGTTTCGATGAAACTGCGAGCCGTCGGAATGTGGGACAATGACTGCCGCGTGAACAGATCGTGCGGGTTGGTGATCGGTGCGTCGCTCATCTCGCGATCTTAGTGGTCACAAGCTAGTAGAAGCTATCTGAAAAAGGGGTCTGACCCTCTCCGGCCTCAGTTTTTGCCGGGGTTAAGCGAGGTCTCCAATGGGTCAGACCCCTTTTTCAGACAGCTTCTACGGTCGATTCAACGTCAATGACGTCGAGAATTTGCACTTATTACATCCACGTCGAAGTCATCGATTCGCTGCCGCAGACGCAAACCGTGCGGCGCGAAGGACTTTACGTATTGACGCCCAACACGATCTTCAATTCTTATCCAGCGGTCCGGAGATTGCTGCACGATGGATCGAGCAGTTCACAATCTCATCCTTCGCGGTCTTCGCTGTCGAAATTCATTCGATGTGTCGAGGTTTGCGAATCAACCGCGACAGTCTGTCATCAGACTGAGGATTCGGCATGGAAGCAAGAATCGTTCAGTGCGTCGTTCTAGCGGGATCGTTCTTTTCCCTCGGAGCGTCCGCGAGATCACCGAATTTCGTGGTCACGGCTCCAACGGTCGCCATCGCGAAAAAAGCCGCAGAAGTTGCCGAGCGACACCGTGTCACGTTGGCTCGCGAATGGCTGGGCCACAAGTTGCCGAATTGGTATCAACCGTGCCGATTGACCGTGCGCGTCGGACAACTTGGAGCGGGCGGTTACACCAAATTCCAGTTTGAACGCAGCGAAGTGTTCGATTGGCGGATGATGGTGCAGGGTTCGATGGACCGCATCGTCGACTCGGTAATTCCGCACGAAGTCAGTCATACGGTTTTCGCCTGTCACTTCCGGCGACCGTTGCCGCGATGGGCGGACGAAGGTGCCGCCACGTTGGCCGAGGACCGTTTGGAGCAACGTCGCCAACTCGATTTGCTCGAACGCACGTTGCGGCTGAAGAAAGAAATTCCACTGCGACACCTGTTGCTCATGACCGAATACCCCGCCCAGCCCGAGCGCGTGTATCGGCTGTACGCCCAAGGATTCTCGCTGACTCACTTCTTGGTTCAGCAAGGCGGTCGGCAGCGATTCCTGAAATTTATCGACACGGCACATCGATTCGGCTGGGACAAAGCCATTCAATCGCACTACCAGCACAAGTCGGTGGAATTGCTCGAACAGCGCTGGCGGGGATGGGTGTTGGCCGGCAGCCCGCAACTCGATCCGCCGGCGGATGTGCTCGCCAATACCGTGGATGATTCGCTCACGGCTCGTGACGAATTGCGGCTCGCGAACGAACAACGTTCTCGCGGTCTCCGCACGGGCTCGATGGAAGAGGTCACCCTCAAAGCGACGGAGGGCGAGCCAACACCAATGCCGAATGCCCCTGCCCTGTCGCGGCAAGGTAAGTCGTTTGATGAAGCCTCGCGTGAATTGGCGAATCAGGGGTTCCGCCGCGTGCCCAAATCCGCGCTCCGCAATCGCCGCTGAAGCTTGCGGTTCCAACTCTTGTGCCACATCGCGTCTACTACGCCAATATCCTTGAAGCGGCAAAATGGTCGACGTGGAGTTTTCCGGCGTCCGACATCGCTTCCGAATCACAGCATGCGCGGGAGGCTCGGTGGACACGCACGCTTACTGGTCGTCATCGGCACGGGACCGGGCGGCGAGGGTGCCGCCATGCAGGCATCCAAACTCGGACGGTCCGTGGCGGCGGTTGAACGCATGGACAGATTGGCGGCAATTGCACGCACAGGGCCACAATTCCGAGCAAAGCCCTGCGGTTTGCAATCTTTCAAGCCACGCAATCGTTCGGTCGGCACTCCCTGGAAACCGGCGCGGCCTCGCGTTCCTTTCCCAACTTGCGACGTTCGGCGCAGTCCGTCATCGAACAACAAGTTCGCATGCGGGTCAGTTTCTACGACCGCAATGAAGTGCCGGTCTATCGCGGACACGCCGGATTTCTCGACGCAAACACGATCGAAGTGCAAGATGAATTCGGCGGCAAACGCAGGCTGCGAGCGGGAGCCGTCATCATCGCCACGGGATCGCGTCCGTATCGACCCCATGATCTCGACTTCGAGCACCCGCGAATCCGCGACAGCGACACCATCCTCAATCTCTCGCAAACACCGAGATCGATCGGCATTTACGGGGCCGGCGTGATTGGGTGCGAGTATGCGTCGATGTTTCGCAATTTGGGCGTGAAGATCAATCTGATCAACACCCGCCAAAAACTCTTGGAATTCCTGGACGACGAAATCATCGATGCGCTGAGTTATCACTTGCGGGAATGCGGGGTCGTCATTCGGCATGGCGAGGATTGTGAGCGAGTCGAGCCGTTGGACGACGGCGTCGTCCTGCACTTGGTTTCCGGCAAGCGGATCAAGACGGACGTGTTGCTGTGGGCGGCCGGTCGAACAGGCAACACGGATGATATGGGGCTGAGCGAGATCGGCATTACGCCGGACGGTCGCGGCTTGATTGGTGTGGACGAACATTTTCGCACCAGCGTCGAAAACCTTTACGCGGTAGGCGACGTGATCGGCCAACCGTCCTTGGCAAGTGCCGCGTACGTGCAAGGTCGCTATGCGGCGTGCCACCTGATCGACGGCTCATGCGAGCGAGGTCTGATCGCGGACATTCCCACCGGGATCTACACCAGTCCCGAGATCAGTTCGCTCGGGAAAACGGAACGCGAATTGACGGAGTCCGGCGTGCCGTATGAAGTGGGGCAGTCGATCTTCAAGAGCCTTGCGCGTGCCCAAATCACCGGGCAAACGGTGGGCATGCTCAAGCTGCTCTTCCACCGAGAAACGCTGCAACTGTTGGGGATTCACTGCTTTGGAGACAGCGCTTCCGAGATCATCCATATCGGCCAAGCGATCATGTCGCAGCCCGGCGAGCAGAACTCGCTGCGTTACTTCGTGAATTCCACGTTCAATTATCCCACGATGGCGGAGGCGTATCGAGTCGCGGCTTTGAATGGGCTCAATCGCCTGTTCTAAGCACGAGTTTGTCACATTGCGGGGGATCTGGGTCTGGCTTACGGCTTTCAGATTTGGCGGGTTGACGTTCTTGATGAAGCCAAAGTCCACCGCCCGCCAAATCTGAAAGACGTAAGCCTGACCCCGGAAAGTGACAAACTCGAACTAAGAACGAAGTTGACTCGATCAACTCGGAACCAAACCGGAATTGGTATCCGAGCAGCGATTGAAGAACCCCATGGAGAAGTCGATGTCGGGACTGGGCAAGATTGTCAGTAACTTCAAATCCACATTTGCCAAGCGAACTCAGCCTGGTGCGCGACCGGGAACGATCGTTGTCGATCCGAAAGCTCCACCACCTCGCATGCATGTGGCCACCTACGGACCGGACGGCGTGGACGAGAAAGACGTCGAGACGGTCGAACAATTACGGGGCTCGCTCAAGGATGGACGGGTCACGTGGGTCAATGTTGACGGCTTGGGCGACGCACAAGTCATCAAGCAACTTGGCGAACTATTCAGTCTGCATCCGTTGGTGATGGAAGATATCGTGCATGTCCACCAACGCGCGAAAGTCGAGGAATTCGATCAACATCTTTACGTCGTCGTCCGCATGATGTCCGGCGACGGCAACTTGCAGTCGGAACAGGTCAGCTTGATCCTCGGTGAGGGATTCGTCTTGACGCTGCAAGAACGCGTGGGCGATTGCCTGGATCCGGTGCGACAACGCATTCGCTCCGGCGGCGGTCTGATCCGCAAGTCGAAGGCGGATTACCTGGCCTACGCCATCATTGACGCCGTGTTGGACGGCTATTTCCCCGTTCTTGAACGCTACAGCGAACGGCTCGATGAGCTGGAGAATGAGCTGATCACGCGGCCGGGACACAACGTGATCACTCGAATTCACCGCATGCGCAGCGAGTTGTACATGCTCCGCAAATCGGTGTGGCCGCACCGCGAAGCCGTGAATGCACTGTTGCGGGATTCCACGCCGTTCATTTCCAGCGGCACTCGAATCTTTCTCCGCGACTGCTATGACCACGCGATCCAACTCATCGACATTGTGGAAACATCACGCGAAATGTGTTCGGACCTGCGAGACTTCCACTTCACTCAGGTCAGCATGCGTCAAAACGAAGTCATGAAGGTGCTGACGATCATGGCCACGATCTTCATCCCATTGGGATTCGTGGCGGGTGTCTACGGCATGAACTTTGACTCGGATGTTTCTCCCTGGAATATGCCCGAGTTGAAATGGGTTTGGGGTTATCCATTCGCTCTGGGTTTGATGGGCACAATGGCCTTCAGCATGGTCGGTTTTTTCTGGTATCGCGGATGGCTGGGGCACCGACCAAACTGGCTGGCTCGTCGCATGTCGGTCGCTGAAAAAAACAATTGATTGATCAAGTTCAAAAGAAACGGAGTCATGATGATTCAGAAAGCGAAGATGATCGGGATCGGCATCGCGGTCTTGATGTTGATCGTCATCGTGTTGCAGAACACCGAATCGGTGCAAACCCAGATACTCTTCCTGACGATCGAAATGCCCAGGGCGGCGATGTTGTTCGGAGCCATGTTGATTGGTTTTGCGTTTGGAGTCGTGTTTGCCGGGCGCATCGTCATTGGTCGTCGCAAGGTTGAACCACCGGCTCCGGAACCCGAAGCGAGCGAACCTGCGGCGTAGTCAAAGATGATCCCGATGTCGTAATCCAGTTCCTTGACCATCGCGCAGCATCTGCGAGTTGCCTGATCTCGTCACGCGACGTGTCGGCGGGGGGAGTTTCGCAACACCGGCAGCGGGATTGTTTGCGGCTCATCGTCGTCTGTTGCGGTTTGATCCGAGGACTCGTCAAGCACGATGTCCGCAGCTTCCGGAATGACGCGGTTGGCATAGACGACTCGCACAAAGTCCGGAAACATTGCCCAATCGCGGGGTTCGCGGTTCCAGACCGCCGCCAATTGATGAAAGAACCGCATCTCGTACTTGGCCACGACCAAGTCGCGCGGCGCCTCAAGCGGATCGACATCCGCCGGTTCCCACGGACGCGGGCACAATTTATACGCGGGATTCGAACCGCCGCGACCGCGTTCCGGAACGTCATGAATGACGGCCATTTCACCGGTGCGGCTGAGTTTGGTGGGAAACGCTCGGCAAGCCGACGGTCGCGATCCATAAACCCCACAATTGCCGACGCCGAGCGGAGACTCCACAGTCGGAGGCGTTTCACTGAGAAAGACGCATTTCGAGCTGTCCGGTAAGACCACGCTTTCCTTCTGCATCAGGCAGATCACGAAGTCGGTGCCGGGCTCGTCCTGAAACTGAAAATGCGGTGCGTAGTTCCGCGCGATCGAACCTTCATGATCGGCCCATCGACACGCGAAATCCCAGAACGTCAACCCCGTTGCGTGTTCCAAATTCAGAATGTCCGCTCCTGTAATTGGCACCGCAAAAGATCGACAGCACCCGGCGTGGCATCCGTCGCAGATTCCCATGTCGCCATCCCTACGCAAATGTCGGAGGGATTACCCTCACGGACGTCAATCACGATTGTCACACTGATCCCTCTTATCGATTCCATGCATTTGTTCGGATCACTTTTCCTGGCGGAAACCCGCAGATTCTTTGTCGCGAATTGTAGTCGAAGCTGCCCACGATCACTGCGATGGTGTCGGAGTCGCCATCACGTTTTATGGCGTCCTTACCTGCTTGAAAGTAGCCCACGGTTGCCGGGTAAGTTATTAATTGCGGGTTGCCTGACTGAGCAAACCCGCCACGACAATTCTTGCATCACCCACCCGTCGCAGAGCCGCGAGCAATGACTCACCCCAAAGTTGATTCACCAGACACGTTTTCGCGATGGATCATGCCCTGGCCCGCGTTCGACGTGGATTGGGATCATGCCGCACTAATGATTGTCGACTCGCAGAACTACAGTTCGAATCCGAACTGCGGCCTGATGCGGATGCTCGTTGAACGCTTTCCCGAAGTGGCCGAATACTACGTGCCGCGGATCCACGAGATGCTGACCAATACCGCACGGTTGCTGGACGCTTTTCGGCGACTGGATCGAAACGTCATTTACACGCGACACGGAGCACTGTTGTCCGGTGGCCGTGACATGATCCCGCGGCGTCGTCAGCGAGACATCGATGCTCGGCAACTCACCGATCGTCCCGCGTTGTGGACGAAAGGCAGTTTCGAACATGAGGTTGTTCCGCAATTGGCCCCGCTCGACGACGAGCTGATCATCGACAAGAACGCCAGCAGTCCCTTCAACGGGACCGGGATCGACCAACTGTTGCGCAACATGGAATTGACCACGTTGATCATGACCGGCATGGCGACGGACATGTGCGTCGAAACGACTGCTCGCGATGCGGCCGATCGCGGATACAACGTGATCGTTGTCGAAGACGCCACGGCGACGTTTTTCCCCGAGCATCACCACGCCGCTCTGAGCGCGTTGGCTCGAGTTTACACCAAGGGGCAATCCACGAGCGAAGTCTTGGAACTATTGGACGGCGGTGATCAATCGCAAAGATCGCACGAGTCGAAATCCGGAAAGCGATGAACGTGTCGGCAAACACATTGGCGGAACCAGCACGTGCGCCCTTCGGCGACCTCACCGGCTGCGTCGCCGTTGTCACCGGTTCATCGACAGGGATTGGCCGAGCCATCGCATTGGAGTTTGCGGCGGCCGGAGCCGATGTGGTGGTCCACTGCCGAACTTCCGTCGCCGCGGCACGCGACGTGGTCGCATCCATTCAGGCCATGGGCCGCCGCTCGGAACTGGTCGTCGCCGACATTTCCGCGGGCGAGCACGAATTGGAGTCGTTCGTGGCGCAAGCGGCGAACGTGCTTGGCGGCTGCCACATCTGGGTGAACAACGCCGGCGTGGACTTGCTGACCGGAGACGCGGCCGGCCTGGGGATCGACGACAAACTGCGACTGCTGTTCGATGTCGATGTTCGCGGCAGTGTGTTGTTGAGCCGTGCGATCGGTCGACGGTTCGTCGAGCAGGGCGGCGGGGTCATTCTCAACATTGGCTGGGATCAAGCGGATCGCGGAATGGAGGGCGACAGCGGAGAACTGTTCGCCGCGTCAAAGAGTGCCGTCATGGGCTTCACGAGATCACTGGCGCTGAGTCTTGCACCGACCGTCCGTGTCAACTGCATAGCCGCCGGTTGGATTCGCACGGCCTGGGGCGAACAAGCCGGCGACGCGTGGCAAGCCCGCGTGCTCCGCGAGACCCCCTTGGGTCGCTGGGGAATGCCGGACGACATCGCACGTGCCGCTCGGTTCCTAGTCAGTCCGGACGCGTCCTACATTACCGGCCAAGTGATCAACATCAACGGCGGAGCGATTCGCTAGGCGATCGCAACCAACCTTGATATGTGGTCGTGAACCGCCGCTACAGCCACACAATGAATCGTTTCTGTAGAAATTCGACAACGTCCCCAAAGAGCACATAGCCCAGACTTCGCTTGCCGCAGTTGATCTTCGTGCGGACTTCGGCGCCAATGCGGGTTTCCGGCAGGTCGTCGCGGTTGATGGTGACGAAGACTTGCATCACGTTCTTGTTCTCGTTTTGGGATGTCGATGCACGCGTCGAAAGTTCGCCAAGCACGCCCGAGTAGGTGCTTTCCGAATCCGTCGCCAGGATGAATTCCACCGGCAACGAGTCGTTCTTTTGAGCGATTTGGGCACGACGCAGGTGGCCCATTCGCTGTTCCTCCACCTCGACTTCCAATCGCCAATCGCCTGAATCGTCCATGATCTCCAACAGCAATTCGCCGCGATTCACGGGCCGGTTGCTGAGTAATTGCTCGGTCTGGAAATTGGTGATCACGCCGGCATGCGGCGCGCGGACCGTGAGACTCTCAATTCGCGAATCGATGATCTTGAGCGTTTCTTGCAGATTGATGACTCGCAGCCGAGCCGCCTGCATCTGGCCTTGAAGCTCGATGCGTTCCGCCTGGTCCTGCGAGCGGTCGATCTTGATCCGCGTGACTTCGATCAGTTTGCGCTTTTCTTCCATTTCGCCTTCGTATTCGTTGCGTTCCTTATCCAACTCCTTGTCGCGCAGGCGAATCAGCGGCTGTCCAGCAATGACTCGCTTTCCGTCGAGATTCTGACCTGCCGGCAGCGGATTGCCTTCCGGGTCCAAAAGCGATTCCACCGTGCCATTCCACGGCGCGAAGACGTCGTACTGTTCAATCGGCATCAGCTTGCCCTGACCTTCGACTCGATAATCCCAGGGAACAAACACCATTGCACCGATAATTACGGCAATCACGCCCAGAATCGCCAGGGTTTTGGCGAGCTTGCGTCCGTGAAACCATTCCAAGATGTGGCCCAGGAACTTCCAGACCGACAGGCCGAAAATGCGACCGTGTTTGATGGAATTGTTGATCGCCGCGCCCACATGGTCGGCCAGCATCTCCGCTCGTTCCTCCAGGCCGGCGACCGGTTGGCTTTCGGCAACTTGTTCCACGATCAAGCAGCCGGTCGCCAGACGCGGTTTAATGTTCTTTTTCCCGCCTTCGTCGTCCTTTTGCAGCAGAGCTTCCGATTCCAGGAACGGAATCACCAGCACCATCCGCGAGCCACTTTCCTGGATGTAATTCGCCAACGGTTTCTCGACCTGCGGGGCGAACTTGTCGACCTTGCCCGAATACACCAGCGGTTCTCGCGTGGAGATGACGGTCTTGGCCAGTTCCGCCATCGTGCGGACGAGGTTGGCTCGCGGGTTCACGGAATCCTGCCCGCTGATGGCGCTGATCGAAGTCTTGTTGCCCCGACGAACAGCCACGCTCAGGCGATCGCATCCGAGCAGCAGACGTCCGTCGCTGGCGGCCGCGCTGGCCACTTCATTGACGTCCAAGCTACGTTGCATTTGCAAAGTGTATTGTTCGAAGTCGTTCCAGAACTGACTGCCTGCGGTCGGCGCGACTTTCTTCGTGCGCTTCTCGAGGTATTTGGATGCGTACCCCGACATCTGTTCGACAAATTGCAAATATCCCGGTCGGGCTTCGTCGGGAGCGTCCGGTCTCTGAAACAATTGCACGACGCCCACACAGACCTTATTCGCACTCAGTCCACCCAAGATCAGCATGTGTTGCGTGGGCAACTGAGTATCGCCGCCGTCGTTCGGGCTATGAGTCGATGCTTCTCCCGTCTGCAATACGTTGGTCAACAAGCGTTCGTTGACCCGTTGGGCCATTGGGTTTTCGTGGAATCCGGTTTCTTCCAGGCGGAGTTCGCACAGCAGCGTCAGCCGCATACTGCCTTCCATCATCCACACTGCGCCGGCTTTCGCGCCGAGGGCTCCCACCAGATGGTTTAGGAACTGCTGGAAAAAACCTTCGGGTGGCAAGTCCGATTGCGATAAGCGCTCGATCTCACGAGCCAATTGCAAAACGCGTTCTCGAACCTGATTGACGTTATCGTCGGGAGTCATGGACGACATAGGGGGCAATTCATTTCTGAAGTCGTAAGGACAAAGCGGCAATCGCCAAATCGATATCGACACCCGAGGCCGATTGTCGATTCGCGAGACCAGCACTTCCGTCCAATCGTCGGCAATTCAACTGAAGCTGTGCCGAACCGGCAATTTGTGAGGAATAGTTCGGTTGCAGTGACCGAGGCTAGCGGAAGATAGCGGCGAGCCGAATCGAGCGTCAAACTTCGCAATTCCTCGAATCTTCGGCAGCGTAGCGTACGAATTCATTCGTTGTACGGCTTCATTCTCGACCTACCATCGCCAACCCGTTATTCATGGCAATCGCTGTCGGCCCACCATTTGCGGTGTCTCGCGACTCACGTCGACGCCACGTTTGAATTACATCCAAATTGCAGGAGTCCAGTCATGCGATGTCTCACGGTTGTACTTGTGTGTCTCACGGCCATCGGCTTGGGGAACACGGCGTTCGCTCAGTCCAAGGTCGTAATCGACGAGTGCCGCATACTTCCTCGACAGTGGGTCCGACTGGCGACCGACCGCATTGGAGTCATCGCGTCGATCGAACCGGAAGAAGGCGACGCCGTTGAAAAGGGAGCGATTGTCGTCAAACTGAAAGACGAAGTCCCTCAGTCCGTGGTGAACAAGGCTCAGAAGAAGATCGAAAACGACGTTGAGGTTCGTTACGCCGTCGCCGCTCACAATCTGGCCGTGGGTGAACTGGCCGCGAATCAGGCCGTGAATGCCCAGCGACGCGGTGCCATTGCGGACACGGAGATCGAACGTCTCAAACTCGCCGCCACCAAAGCGAAGTTGCAAATCGAACAAGCCGATCATCAACGCCAGGTCGATGCGCTTGATCTGCAAGAGGCCAAGGCTCAGCTCAATTCTTATCGCATCTTCGCGCCGTTCCCAGGCATCGTGATTCGGCGGTACAAGGACGTCGGCGAAGCCATTCAACAGGGAGAAACCGTGCTGGAAGTCGTCCGCACGGACTTGTTGAAAGTGGAAGGCAACATTGAAATCGAACGTCTGAACGCTCACGGCATCAAGACTGGCAGTGCCGTGATGGTTCAGTATTTCGGCGAGGATCGGAAACTCAAAGGAGGCGACGTGATTCTGCCTGGCAAGATCATTTTCGTCGATTCCGTGGTGCAGGCCGTTACGCGGCGAGTTCGCATTGTGGCCGAAGTCGTCAACCCCGACGGAAGATTGCAGGCTGGGCTTTCGGCAACGATGACGATCGATCCCACGGTCATGATCAAGAAACCGGTGCAGGTGCTTGGCAGCGCCGAACGCAAGATTGAAGGCAGCAAGCTGGAGAATTCGGGCACGGCGACTGCGGAGAAATGACCTTCAACGAGCCACAGGCCGTGACTTTCGACCGACATCCCGCCAAAAAACCGATGAGCACCGATGAGCACCGAAGCCGCTGCCGCATCTTCAATGTTGCCTTCCAATCAACGGCCCATTCCGCTGCGCGGTCGTGATGACTTGGTCGTGGAAGTCATTGATTACCAAGGTGTTAGTTATCGGGTGGTCAAGGATCCGGTGGCGTTGAAGTATCACCGGCTGCAACATGAGCAATATCGCGTCTTGGAATTGCTCGACACAAAACGCAGCCTCGAAGACATCCGTGACGATCTTCACAAGGACTTCCCCACGCTGCGATTGACGCTGAGCGATGTGCAGAACCTGATCACGGACTTGCACAAGAAGGGGTTGGTCTACAGCGAGCGACGCGGTCAAGGCCCGGCGTTGCTGAAAAAGAAGCGAGAAGAGAAGAAGAAGAAGCTGATGGGGCTGTTCAAGAATCTGCTCTATCTGCGATTGCCCGGGTGGGATCCCGAACGGACTTTGCAGAAGATGTATCCGTTCATGAAGTGGATCTACCGCCCCTGGGCGGTGTGGGCGTGCGTGCTGTTTGTCATGTCGTCGTGGGTCGTGCTGCTGGTCAATTTTGAAGTCTTTCGGTCGAAATTGCCCGAATTTCAACAGTTCTTCGGCTGGCCGAATCTGATTTATCTATGGGTGACGATGGGCATCGCCAAGATCATCCACGAGTTCGGTCACGGTTTAAGCTGTAAACACTTCGGCGGTGAATGCCACGAGATGGGCGTGATGCTGCTGGTCTTCAGCCCGTGCCTGTATTGCGACGTGTCCGATTCCTGGATGCTGAAAAGTAAGTGGCAACGCATCATCATCGCCGCCGCCGGGATGTATATCGAAGTGATTCTGTCGGCCATTGCGATCTATATCTGGTGGAACACCCACTCCGGACTGCTGCACCACCTAGCGTTGAACATCTTCTTCGTGACCACCGTGACCACGGTCATCTTCAATGCCAATCCGCTGATGCGATTCGATGGCTATTACATGATGTCGGACTTTTTGGAGATTCCGAATCTTCGCCCGAAAGCCGACAAGCTGTTGCGCGAAAGCTTCGCCTGGTATTGCCTGGGCATTGAATCGAAGCCCGACCCGTTCATGCCGGAAACGGGCAAGGTGTGGTTCGTGTTGTTTGCCATCGCCGCTTGGCTGTATCGCTGGGTGATTCTGTTTGGAATTACGCTATTCCTTTACACAATGCTGAAACCGTACGACCTGCAAAGTATCGGCATCGCGTTGGCCACGATTTCGATCGGCGGGATTTTCGTGAGCATGTTCGTCAACATGTACAAGATCATCGCCGCTCCAAGGATTGAGCCCATGAGCAAGACCAAGATTTCCATTTCACTTGCGGTTGTCTTTGGCGTCACGGCCATCATTCTCGCGATTCCGATCACGTGGCACTTGGAGTCGGCGTTCATCCTGGAACCGCAGGATGTGAAGCACATCTACAACAAAGTGCCGGGCGAATTGACCTGGACGGTGAA